>NZ_AOIG01000033.1:0-56552 GCF_000346635.1 Paenibacillus shenyangensis | reverse complement strand
CCCAGTCCTTTGGGTTCTTTCTGGCGGATATAGTGAATGTCAGCCATCTCGGATGGTTCACGAACCGCATCCAGCAGCTTCCACTTTTCTTTCTCCTCCAAGTTCTGTTCCAGTTCAAAGGAATAGTCAAAGTGGTCTTCGATCGCACGCTTGCCTTTACCAGTAACAATAATAATATCCTCGATACCGGAAGCAACCGCTTCTTCGATAATGTACTGGATCGTTGGTTTGTCTACAATCGGCAGCATTTCTTTGGGCATGGCTTTGGTAGCTGGCAGGAAACGGGTTCCAAGTCCTGCAGCTGGAATGATCGCTTTACGTATTTTCATTATTTCTTCCTCCGTCTCGAATGTATTGGATAGGGTCTACAGCAGAATCTGCTTTCACTGTAGAATCCTAAGTAGTGTACAGCCGCTTAGCCGCCTGCACGCTAATAGGTTGGTGGCAGTGCTATGTAAGCCGGCAACTCGTCAATCTCACTCTGATATCTTACCCAATTTCACAAGTTTTTACCCAACAGATTGCTTTCTACAGATGGAAGCAGTTACATATGTGGATAACCTGTGAAAAAGACAAATTTTCTTCTATAACTGTCTAATATGGTCTTTAATTCTCTACTTTATTCATTCACAGTCTTTTGATACATCGATGAAATGGACATTTATTCTTCTTGCTTCTCATGCTGCATGTATTACTTTTTCAGTGCGGTTGAAGTTACTTTGTGGATAGGCTGAGGATAATTATTGGATTCAATGTATGATATGACGTAAAAATGATGGAATGCATCACTATACTGGGGATAAATCAAAAAGAGGATGCCATGAATGGCACCCTCCTGTAGATAATGTGGATGATTTGCGGATAACTTTTTCGCAGATATACAGCTTCTGTACACCGCTCTTATCTATCCACATCAATGTCTGATTATTTCACCAGTTGACCGCGTGTAACGCCCAGCTGGTTGGTTGCTTTGAGACTGCGCCATACCTGGGTACCGCTGATCTCGCCGCGCAGCGCTTTGCTGTACAGTTCGATAACTTCCAGAACCTGCTCCGGCGTCTCTTCCAGGAATTCCACACGGTAACTAGGGACACCCAGCTCCAGGAAATCCTTCAGATATTCCGCACCGGACTGCTCGATCGCGTTGTATACCGTATTGCGGCAGCCTTCATCAACACGTACCGGATGAGACATACCGATCCGGTCCTGCAGGGAGACGCGGCTGTCTTCACATGGACGTCCGCAGTTGGTAAAGTCGGTACCTTCGCTCAGGAACGTACAGTATACGCAGTGTTCGGTATGGAACATCGGCAGATGCTGGTGGATAACCACTTCCATCTGGGAAGTCTGACTGCGTCCCAGCAAGTCTACCATCTGCTGGATATTCAGGTCATACGATGGGGTGACCATATCCACACCGGATTCCAGGAACAGACTTACCGCTTTGTGGTTCGCGATATTCAGAGAGAAGTCTCCGATCAGCTGTGGATGGTTCTCCTGTGGATGACTCTGGCGACGTGCCAGATAATAGTACAATGCGCCTGTATTACGCACCAGTACCGCATCCGGTTGCAGACGCATAATGTTGGCATGGTAGCCATTTTCGCCAGGCATATGAATACGCGGCGTTGCCAGCGCAATCTTTTTGCCGGATGCGCGTACAGCGGCTACAGCTGCCGGGAACTGCTTAATAAACTCAAAGTCCGCGTAGATCATCTCTACATCGGTCTTCACAACCGCTTCGACTTGTTCCAGCGTACGGCACAGTGCAGTCAGCATCGCTTCGGTTCCCTGAACTGGCGCTGTAGCTGGAGCAATATCTTCGTACGTTGCAATATCACGCTTGATATAGACCGGCGGCTTCGGACGTTCGCCTTCCAGCTGTTCGACTGCCTGACGGCGAATCGCGTTCAGCTCACGCATCGGGATAATGATCTCGCCGTGCAGCTGTACTTCCAGTTCATCCAGTTGGAAAATGGTACCGCCCAGACGACCAAATTGTTCTTCCAGCAGTTCAGCAGTCATCGGACGCTTGGCTGCGATTTCCAGTTCCATTTCGGAATCCACACGGATCGTTACGCCTTTTTGCACATCGGTCCAGTAAGTGACCAGCGGCTGGCCGGCATGGCCGATCGCTTTGACATGTACCGGGAATACGCGGTACGGCTTGTCTGTCTCGTAGGTCTGTCTCATGCGCTTATCCAGTGCGGGATCGTTGGTTTTCCAGATCTTATCCCCAACATGTACTTTTTTGAGGTTAACGTCACTGCGACCCGGTACGATATCCACAATCCAGCTTTCTCCCGCTTCGCCTTCGAGCTTGACGCCCTGACGACGCAGATCGTAGATCCGTCCGCCTTCTTCTTTTTGCGTTGGGTCTCCGGCATCGAATACGATACCGTCGCCACGTTTCACCGGAGCTTCCAGGCGACAGACAACGCCATCACGCAGAATTTTCTCGACGCGACCGAGGTATACGCCGCGGCTTTTCGGGAAAGTACCGTCTACCAGCTTCTTGTTGTTGGTTCCATCGAGGAAGCCATGGGTAAATCCGCGGGAAAAGCTTTGTTCCAGCTCGCGAATATCTTCGCGGCTGATCGGTGTGCTGTCCCCTTCAAAATAACGATCAATCGCTTTGCGATATTTGCTAACTACATTGGCTACATAGGTTGGGCTTTTCAGGCGACCTTCGATTTTGAAGGAAGTTACGCCTGCTTCGATCAGCTCCGGCATAATATCAATGGCTGCCAGATCTTTTGGGGACAGCAGGTAAGTCACGTCGCCCATAATTTTCTGCTCGCCATCGACGATCAGATCATACGGCAGACGGCAGGCCTGTGCACATTCGCCACGGTTGGCTGAGCGTCCGCCCCACATTTCTGAAGTCAGGCATTGTCCGGAGTACGATACACATAATGCGCCGTGTACGAATACTTCCATTGGCAGACGAGCCTGTTCGCCGATTTTCTGTATCTGCTTGAGGTTGTTCTCGCGGCCCAGTACGACACGTTCCATATTAAACGGCTTGGTGAATTCTACCGCTTCTGGTGAAGTGATGGTCATCTGGGTAGAGCCATGAATCGGGAAGTCCGGCGAGATCTCGCGGATCATTTTGACCAGACCCAGATCCTGTACGATTACCGCATCTACACCTGCATCCACGCAGGCATCGATCAGTTCCTTGGCATCTTCCAGTTCGTTCTCGAAAACCAGTATATTAAACGTCAAAAAGCCTTTGACTCCATAGCTATGCAAAAACGCCATGATCTCCGGCAATTCATCCATACGGAAATTATTCGCCCGCGCACGCGCGTTAAATTTCTCCACGCCAAAAAAGACTGCGTCTGCTCCATTAGCTACCGCCGCCCGCATGCAGTCCCAGTCGCCTGCCGGCGCCAGAAGCTCCACGTCTTCTCTTCGTAATGCTGTATTCATGTAGATTGTTATCCTCCCGGATTGCCTGATGCCCAGGCAATACTCTATTCGCGGATGAAAATTCATCCTGATGTTATGATATTCGACATACGACAGTGCTGAATCAGCCAATATTGCTCGCCGACTTCCTGCACCTCAATTTAAAACGATTCTAATTCAGTGTAACAGACATGGAGCAGGGTATCTACAGTATCATTCAAATTTGTATAAAAATTATTGAAAAATCAAAAAAATACCGTTCTATCAACCTGCACTCTGACATTCAGACAGAAGTAGCTTTGATAGAACGGTATTATGAATATTATAAGGAACAGATAAGCGTTGTATTATCGTTCATTCGAGATAATAAGCTTATTTGCTTAACCATTGAAACGAATTCATCACTTTGGAGATTTCAGCCTGATGGAACGGTGTATTATTGGCTGTATTGAGTTCACTGGACAGAATGTAGGTACGTTTGCCTTTGTTAAAGATGGTATAGCTCGCCTGATACGGTGTTGAAGCATCCGGATAGGATACTGTAAACGTATAGGCTGGTACACCGGCAAACGTTGTTGCCGTGCCTTCGGACAATTGACCGTTGGCGTTCGTTGCAGAGCCCGTTTTGGAAAGACTCGCTTTCCATTTGGCTACTGCTTTCTCCAGAGAGCTGGCATAATCGATAGCAATATTGAAACTACCGCCGCTATGCTGGAAGCTTACACTTGTCGACTCATAGTTATTACTATTCCCTCCCCAGTAACGCGGTACCTGCAGGCTGTAGCCATAATTTTGGGAAGTACGGGTCACTGTTTTGCTGCGATCTTCAGAATAATAGTCTACCGGCAGCTTGCCGAAATTCTCCTGCAGCGCCTCAAAATCCAGCGAAACGGTCGCCAGAATAGATTCCAGATCGGAAGTCAAGGTTGGCGAATCAGCCATCCCACCATATTCCATGTAATAGCGGTATCCATCGCGCTGGAACAGAATCTGGTATTCGGTATACCAGATATCTCCGTCATACGTATACTGTACCTGATTAACCAATGCGGTCTGATCGCCGATCTGGCGCTCTGTTGTACTTACATAGCGATAGTGGTCTGGTGTAAAGTTGTCGCCAAACCAGGTCTGAATCTGCTTGGCCCAATCCTGAACTGTTGCGCCAGCCGGGGCACTGTAAGCATAGATTCCGGTATAGCCGCCATCTGCTGTTCCTGCCTCCACCGTATCACTGCTAAGCGACCAATTGGATGGCAAGGACGCCGAGATACCATACTCTTCGTTGGACAGCATATTATCGCTGGCTACCGGCTCTTCACCAGATTCGGTAGAAGCGATATCCTCTGTCGTTTTATTGCCGCTATCAAAGGACATCCGGAACGAATCCAGCAGATCTGCTGCTCCATCAAAGTCTTTGTAGCTGTACGCTTCGGAATCAACATACATCACATAATACAAATTGCCATTACCCGAATATAGTCTGTTCTCGGACAAATAACCTTCTTCGGAGCGACTGATTACTCTGGCATAATCTCCAGCCGGACTGTTCACGACCTGCTGATCTAACACAGTCTCTCCCAATTCTTGATTATATCCAACCAGATAATCCAGCAGATCCTCAGGATCGGAGTGTCCATACACCGAAGAACTCACTGTATCCGGTTGTACCGATATCTGCAGCAGATACGTACTTTTCTTATCCATAAAATTGACTGTGCCGCTGCTCGAACCTTCCATATAGACCAGGTCTTCCGGATAATTGATTGTCCATTGGTACTGGCTGCTACCTACCAGTTTTTTATCCGCGTGTTCACTTGCGCTACTGCTATCGCCTTTCTGTGCAGCAGATGCAGGCAGTGTAATGATAATCTGGCCGGATACGACTTTCATTTTGCCGCCGATCCCCTGTACGAGTGAACGCAGAGGAACCATCAGCGTATTGGATTTCATTACCGGAGCTGCGTCCAGTGTAACTTTTTTACCGTTAACGGTCGCCGATTTGCTGCCGATTTTCATGGAGATCACATGTTTGCCCGAGGTTACTTGGACGATGTTATTCTCATGAAGCTGTACATCTGCGCGGAATGCCCGGGAGAATAACCCCAGCTGCACCATAGTGACACCGGCTGCTTCATAGGGTTTGACAATGGTTTCTTTTTCCCCGTTAATTGTGGCGGCAGTACTGCCTTTTTTGATTTTGAGTTCCAGCAGTTCAGCTGCAGCTGCTGTATGTACTCCGGCATACGCCGTAGTGAGTGTAATCATGGAGGCCAGCAGGCCGGTGGCAGCGATACGCACCCATTTATTCATTCCATTTCCTCATTTCTATAGTCAAAGTAGATAATCTCTCCGGTAAATCGCATACTACTGTTCAGGAGATGCTTCCTCTTCTGTCTGGCTGCTGTCGATCAGATCTTCAGGCTGCGCCTGAGCCAGCTTCAGCGTACGACTTACAATATCTCCTCCGGATTGCATCATCAATTTGACGGTCTGGCCGGGAGCATAAGCTTTGAGCAGTTCATTTAATTCAACTGTTGTGTGGACTCTTTTACCATTGATGCTGTAGAGCACATCGCCTTCTTTGATGCCTGCTTTTTTGGCAGCTGCGGATTGTACTTTGGTAACGGTCATCGCATCATTCGTCGGCATGCCGATCAGCGCGTCTTCGCTCTCCTGCAGCTGTACTCCGATATAAGCACGGCGCACTTCACCATATTCATACAATTGGTCAATAATATATTCTACTGTATCTGCGGGAATGGTAAAGCCCAGATTATCGACGCCCAGTGCTTCGTATTTCATCGTATTAATGCCGATCACCTTGCCGTCCATATTTACAAGCGGACCGCCGCTGTTACCCGGGTTGATCGCTGCATCTGTCTGGAGCAGGCTGTAAGAAGCATCTACGGCCCGGTTTACACCACTAATAATACCCGAGGTAGCCGAGTTGCGAAGAGAGAGAGACAGCGGCGTACCGATCGCAATCACCTGCTCTCCTACTTCGGGCTTCTGGTTACCGGAGACGAATGAAGCTGTTTTGAGGCCAGTTGCATTAATCTTGATCAGCGCCAGATCGCTTACGGTGTCGCTGTAGATTTCTTTGACCAGATAGGTCTTGCTCTGTCCATTAGCCTCGGACGTAATGACCTTGGCGCCTTCCTCCATGCTGTCGATCACGTGGGCATTGGTCACAATCCATCCGTTGGAAGCAATAATAACGCCAGAACCAAAAGCAATGCCTTCTTTGTCCTGACCATAACCTCCGTCTCCACTATCATCGCTGCCACTTTCTTCTGCGATTGCTTCCGGTGTAGGTACACCAACGATGCCAACGACAGAAGGAGAAACTTTGGCGATAATCTTGCTGTATCCGGGATGGGTAGAAGAAGCACCCAATTGCGGTGCCTGGTATGTATAATGGGAAGTCCAATCTGCTGCGGAAGCCATTGTCGCATATGGGGCAGACACGGTAAAAGCCGAAGCCAGTAGTACAATTGCAGGTATTTTCGAGGAAAACATTTTCAAATTCATCCAGCCTTTCTATAGTTGCTTGCGTGTCCACCATTTAACTGGTAATTACAGTAAAATGAGTCTGAATCCAGAGTACCATATTCCTGTATTCAGGCACAATTACCTAGAAGCCTATCTTTATGTAAAAATAGGCAGGCTGTTAAATACAAATAAAGCTTGTTTGCCTTCAACAGCCTGCCCGAACAGAACAAGTAAAGCAGAAAAAGATTAGACCTGACTGCTCTCCAGCTCACGACTGCGCGCTGTGTCGCGTTCAAGTACAGGTTTGAGATAGTGTCCGGTATATGACCCTTTTACCTTGGTGATATCTTCCGGAGTACCGGAAGCGAGAATCGTACCACCACCGCTGCCGCCCTCCGGTCCCAGATCGATCAGATAATCGGCTGTCTTGATAACATCCAGATTATGCTCGATAACCAGGACGGATTCGCCGGAATCAACCAGACGATGCAGCACAACCAGCAGACGGTCAATATCATCCACATGCAGACCGGTCGTCGGCTCATCCAGGATGTACATCGTTTTGCCGGTACTGCGGCGATGCAGTTCGGAAGCCAGCTTCACACGCTGCGCTTCACCACCGGACAATGTAGTTGCCGGTTGACCCAGCTTCACATAGCCAAGACCCACATCGAGCAGGGTCTGCATTTTGCGGTGAATACGCGGGATATTCTGAAAGAACTCCACTGCATCTTCAACCGTCATATCCAGTACATCGGCAATATTGCGGTTTTTGTATTTTACTTCGAGTGTCTCACGGTTATAGCGCTGGCCTTTGCATATTTCGCATGGAACGTATACATCGGGCAGGAAGTGCATCTCGATTTTGATAATACCGTCGCCGCGGCAGGCTTCACAGCGGCCGCCTTTGATATTGAAGCTGAAGCGGCCCTTTTTGTAACCACGTACCTTGGCTTCGTTCGTCTGTGCGAACAAATCGCGGATATCATCGAATACGCCGGTATAGGTCGCCGGGTTGGAACGAGGAGTACGACCGATTGGCGATTGATCGATGTCGATTACTTTCTCGATATGTTCCAGACCACGAATCTCGCGATACTGTCCCGGGATGACGCGTGCCTTGTTCAGATCACGTGCCAGTGTTTTGTAGAGAATCTCGTTGACCAGTGTCGATTTACCGGAACCGGATACTCCTGTTACTGCGGTAAAGACACCGATTGGAATTTTGACATTGATGTTCTTGAGATTGTTCTCCTTGGCACCGCGAATCTCCAACCAGCGATCATCCGTTTTGCGGCGCTGAAGTGGCACAGGAACGAATTTGCGTCCGCTCAAATATTGTCCTGTCAATGAGTTGGGGTCTTCCATAATCTCTGCCGGTGTTCCCTGGGCAATCACCTGACCACCATGAATACCAGCGCCCGGACCAATATCGATAATATGATCCGCTGCCATCATCGTGTCTTCATCATGCTCTACGACAATAAGTGTGTTTCCCAGATCGCGCATATGCTCGAGTGTCTGGATCAGACGATCATTATCACGCTGATGCAGACCGATACTCGGCTCATCCAGAATATACAGTACGCCGGTAAGACTGGAACCGATCTGGGTCGCCAGACGAATGCGCTGGGCTTCTCCGCCGGACAATGTACCTGCTGCACGTGACATGTTCAGATACTCCAGACCAACATTCACCAGGAATCCAAGCCGGCTGCAGATTTCCTTGAGGATCAGACGCGCGATACTCTGTTCTTTTTCACTCAGGTGGATATGCTCAAAAAATTGCTTGGCTTCACCAATAGGCAAATCTGTAATATCAGCGATATTATGCTTGTCCACAGTTACTGCCAGAATTTCTTTTTTGAGACGTTTGCCTTTACATACCGGACAAGGCTTGGCACTCATATAACCTTCGATATATTCACGCATGCTTTCGGATGAAGTATCCTTGTAGCGGCGCTCCAGATTGGGAATAATACCTTCAAAAACAACATGGGCTTCCTTGACTCGTCCAAAGTCGCTTTCGTAGCGGAAACGAATCTTTTGTCCATCCGAGCCGTTCAGAATCAGATTGATCTGTTCTTCTTTCAGTTCGGAGATCGGTACATCGGTCGGAATCTTGTAATGCTGACAGACCGATTTGAGGAACTGTGGATAATAGTTGGACAATCCACCGCTCCATGCCTGAAAAGCACCTTCATCGATCGTTTTGCTACGGTCGGGCATCAGCAGATCCCGGTCAACGACCATACGGATACCCAGACCATCACACTCCGGGCAGGCACCAAATGGACTGTTAAACGAGAACATCCGCGGTGCAAGCTCTTCAATACTGAATCCACAGATTGGACAAGCAAAATTGGAACTGAAACGCAGCTCCTCCTGACCGATGATATCAACCAGTAGCTGACCTCCGGACATTTTGAGCGCCATTTCGATCGAATCGGCCAGACGTACGGCTACGTCTTCCTTGACTACGATCCGGTCGACAACGACTTCAATCGTATGCTTTTTATTTTTCTCCAGCTGAATATCTTCGGACAGATCACGCAGTTCTCCGTTTACACGTACACGGACAAAACCCTGTTTGGAGATTTCCGAAAAAACGCTTTTGTGTTCACCCTTGCGGCCGGAGATGACTGGCGCAAGAATCTGCAGACGAGTACGTTCCGGATATTCCATAATCCGGTCTACCATCTGCTCTACCGTCTGCGAAGTAATCTCGACGCCGTGATTCGGGCAATGCGGATGACCCACACGTGCAAATAAAAGGCGCAGATAATCATAAATCTCGGTTACGGTACCGACTGTAGAACGAGGATTACGACTCGTCGTCTTCTGGTCAATCGAGATTGCTGGAGACAGGCCTTCAATCGAATCCACATCCGGCTTGTCCATTTGTCCCAGAAATTGACGTGCGTAAGCAGACAGAGACTCGACATAACGACGCTGTCCTTCTGCATAAATGGTATCAAATGCCAGCGAAGACTTCCCTGAGCCGCTCAGACCGGTCAATACTACAAAACGGTCACGAGGGATGCTGATATCAATATTTTTGAGATTATGCGCTCTCGCGCCCTTGACTTCAATATATTTATTCGACAAATAATCCAACCTCCAAATCCGGTGCTTCCGGAATAATCACAACGCTGCTCCTCATTTGTAGTGTAGCTGCCAAATGTAAGAGCTGTGCGTATAAACGGCCCAACTATGATAAAGGTTGCCGGGGATTCCGGTTCTGTATCCGGAGTCACCCAACAACCTTGGATGGTGTATCATGTTCATGCTGTATAAGTCCAACTGTCAACGTTCCGAAACTATCGGGATTAACTAATCTCTGCCCGCAGTTCCAATACCGCATCACGCAGCTCGGCGGCACGCTCGAACTGAAGTTCCTTGGCGGCAGACTTCATTTCGTTCTCCAGACGCTGAATCAGCGCCATCCGGTCGCGCTTGGACATCTTGGCTTTGCCCGCTTCCGCCATATAGTCCGCTTTGCCTTCGGCAACTTTGGTTGCTTCGATCACATCACGTACTTTTTTGCGAATAGTCTGCGGGGTGATACCATGTTCTTCATTATAAGCAATCTGGATCGTACGACGACGTTCGGTCTCCCGCATGGCGCTGGCCATGGAGTCGGTTACTTTGTCACCGTACATAATAACCCGTCCCTCGGAGTTACGCGCTGCCCGTCCAATCGTCTGGATCAGTGAACGCTCGGAACGCAGGAAGCCTTCTTTGTCGGCATCCAGAATAGTAACCAGAGATACTTCCGGCAGATCCAGTCCTTCCCGCAGCAGGTTGATTCCGACTAGCACATGGAATGTACCCAACCGCAAATCCCTCAGAATGGACATCCGTTCCAGCGTCTTGATATCGGAGTGCATATACCTGACCTTGATTCCGACTTCCTTGAGGTAATCGGTCAGATCTTCGGACATCTTCTTGGTCAGCGTGGTAACGAGTACCCGCTCCTCCCGCTCGATGCGCAGATGAATCTCACTGATCAGATCATCAATCTGTCCTTTGGTTGGACGAACTTCGATAATCGGATCCAGCAGGCCGGTAGGACGTATAATCTGCTGGGTCGTTGTCTCGCAATGCTCCAGCTCATAAGGTCCTGGCGTAGCCGATACGAAAATAATCTGATTGATCTTGTCCTCAAATTCTTCAAATTTCAATGGACGGTTATCCAGTGCAGATGGAAGACGGAAGCCGTGATCCACCAGCACATTTTTGCGCGCTTGGTCACCATTGTACATCGCCCGAATCTGCGGCAGGGTCACATGCGACTCATCGACCACAATCAGCATATCATCCGGGAAATAGTCCAGCAGTGTAAATGGGGTATCTCCGCGTTCACGGAAAGTCAGCGGTCCGGAGTAGTTCTCAATACCGGAACAAAAACCGACTTCCTTCATCATCTCGATATCGTAGCGGGTACGCTGTTCCAGTCGCTGTGCTTCTAACAGCTTGCCTTGCTCGTTGAGTACAGCCAGGCGGTCTTCCAGCTCACGCTCGATATTTTTGAGTGCGACTTTCATCGTCTCTTCCTTGGTCACAAAGTGAGAAGCCGGGAAGATCGCGATATGATCGCGTTCGCCAACCAGCTCGCCGGTCAGCACATCAATCTCGGTAATCCGTTCAATCTCGTCACCGAACAGTTCGACACGTACGGCATGTTCACTTTTGGATGCCGGGAAAATCTCGATTACATCGCCGCGTACACGGAATGTACCGCGTACAAAGTTAATATCATTGCGTTGATACTGGATATCAACCAGACGGGACAGAATCTCATTACGCGACTTTTCCATACCTACACGCAGGGACAGCAGCATGCCACCATATTCCTGTGGCGAACCGAGACCATAAATGCAGGATACGCTGGCTACGATGATGACATCACGGCGTTCAAACAGTGAACTGGTCGCCGAGTGACGCAGCTTGTCGATCTCTTCATTGATACTGGAGTCTTTCTCAATATACGTGTCGGAAGACGGGATATATGCTTCCGGCTGATAATAATCATAATAGCTGACAAAATAGTCGACCGAGTTATTTGGGAAAAATTCCTTGAACTCGCTCGCTAGCTGAGCTGCCAACGTCTTGTTATGTGCAATAACCAGTGTAGGACGCTGGAGCTTGGAAATGGTCTGTGCAATAGTAAAGGTCTTTCCTGTACCGGTCGCGCCCAGCAATGTCTGGAACTTCTGACCCTGCTGTACGCCCTGTACGAGCTCTTCAATCGCGGCAGGCTGGTCACCCTGCGGAGTGAATTCCGACTCTATCTCGAATTTTTTGGAGCTGACAACAATATCGTTCATTGCCCTGCATCACCCTATCGTCTAAAATATATATTACGCTTGCCCGATAATAACAAAAGAGACCGTTCATCAGAGTGCCGGACACATAATACTTTACCCAACGTTGGCTGTAATGGCACATCCTGAATAGACGAATCTCATTATTGGTTAATACTTATATAACATAATTTAACAACCTAGTTCCTCGAATAGGAATGTTTGTTCCCTTCTATTATACTCTCCAAATTTTACTTATGCAATTGAAACACGTCTGTAAACGACAAATTTTTCAGACGTTTTTTTCATATTAAGGATGCTTGCTTTCTTAAGCCAGAGAGCCGGCAAGCAGTTAACAGATAACTACTTCCCAGACGCAGAACAGGAGATGGATACATGGATTTAACAACAATTATCGGTATTATTGCAGGGATCGCTGCATTGATTGGGGGGTTTTTATGGGAAGGCGGCGACGCTGGAGGATTGCTTCAGGGAGCCGCAGCACTGATTGTTTTCGGCGGAACCGCGGCAGCTGTTGCCATTAGTTTTCCGGCATCTCATCTAAAAAAGCTGCCGCAAGCAATCCGAACCGTACTCGTTCCGGTTCGTTCGGATAACGAACAGCTGATTGAAGATGTAGTCAATATGTCCATGCATGCCCGGCGCGCCGGTGTACTTGCTCTGGAGCCGCAGGCCGTCTCGCATGAAAATGCTTTTCTGCGCGAAGGTCTGCAGCAGGTAGTAGACGGAACCGATCGGGACGTCATCCGGCAGATTCTTGAACTGGAGATGGCCAAAGTCGAGCAGCAATATGAACAGCATGCCAAAATCTTCGACTCTGCAGGCGGTTATGCGCCTACCATGGGGATTATCGGTACGGTTATGGGTCTGATCCAGGTACTGGGCAGTCTCAGCGAGCCCACCGGGCTAGGTAGCTCGATTGCTGTTGCTTTTACAGCGACTCTATATGGTGTAGCAAGCGCCAACCTGATCTTCCTCCCGCTCGCCTCCAAGATTCGGGCGCGCAGTGAACTGGAGACACAGACCATGGAGATGCTGCTCGAAGGCATTCTTTCGATACAGAATGGCGAAAATCCCCAGCTAGTACGACGCAAGCTGGAGACATTCCTGACAGATACCGATGGTTATTCCGATAATGAACCACGAATGAGGGAGGAATAACGATGCGACGTTATTCTCGCCGAAATAAAAATACCGGACATGATCACAAGGATCGCTGGTTGATTACTTATGCCGATTTGATTACACTGCTGCTGATTTTCTTTATTGTAATGTATTCGGTCAGCCAGATTGATTCGGACAAATATAAAGTACTTACCGAGTCGCTGCAGCTCACTTTCCAGAGTCCTAACTCGGTGCTCGACGGTGGCAAAGGTGTTACCGGTACAGCCGGTCAGAATGTGAACAACGGAGGAACCGACTCCGATCAGAATCAGGCCGGAGAACAGGGCGGCGATAAAGGACAGGAACAGCTGACCAGCCGCGAAGAGGCCTTTCGCAAGCAGGAGCAGGAATTGTCTAATCTGATGCAGGTAATCGAAAACTATGTAAATACCAACAATTTGCAGAATCAAGTATCGGTCGTCGACAAACCACAGGGTATCTCGATTACGCTGAGTGACCAGTTCCTGTTCGACGAAGGACAAGCCGATCTCAAAGCACGTTCACTCGGGACACTCGCACGACTCGCCAGCTTGTTCCAATCGATTAATACAACGATCAGTATCGAAGGCCATACGGATAATCTACCGATCGTCTATGCTTCCCGGTATCAGGATAACTGGGAGCTATCGGGCGCAAGAGCCTTATCGGTACTGCGTTATTTTATTGATACCAAGAAACTGGATCAGGCGAATTTTCAGTATGCCGGTTATGGGGCTACCCGTCCTGCCGCTGATAACTCGACTGCAGTCGGTCGACAAAAAAATCGGCGTGTTGAAATTATCGTACTGCGCCAGCTGCAGGAATAAACCGCTTTGCCTGATAATCCTATCTTCAATAACCAGACATAACAAAAGCACACGGAAACCGGTTGATTCCCGGATGATCCGTGTGCTTTTATTGATGATTCTACTTAGAAATGGTTCTAACGCTTGCTATCATCCGCACGGCGTCTTCGTTTGGGAAGGCCGGAGCTATCATTAGACAATGCCGCTGAATTAGCTGCTGCATCTGGCTCGGCTGCAGCTTGAATGGTATCTTTTGACGAAGCTACGGTTGACTCCTGGGCTATTGGCAGAATCGCGGATGATGCTACATTTCCCGAAGACAAACGCTTTGTACGCGGATGAACCAGCAAATGAAAAGCCGACAACTGCTGAATATCCGGAGAAACCGGCGCTTGATCATCCGGAGCAAAAATCATGCCCAGCTGATGATGATCCCCCGCATAAATCGCTCGCTGCAAAAACTTGCTTTCCCCATGAATATTGAGAATTTCCAGCTTGCAAAAAGCCGGGTTCATTCGCAGTGCTCCATGCAGAGACTGCGGATGATGTACAGGCACTCCGTTTACTTTGTACACCGTCTCGGCGGCCCGAATGCCCAGTTCATGCG
Source organism: Paenibacillus shenyangensis (assembly GCF_000346635.1). Classification (NCBI taxonomy): domain Bacteria; kingdom Bacillati; phylum Bacillota; class Bacilli; order Caryophanales; family Paenibacillaceae; genus Paenibacillus; species Paenibacillus shenyangensis. The sequence continues at coordinate 41,763 of NZ_AOIG01000033.1, read as the reverse complement.
CCGGGCTACCCGGGATCACATCGAGGATTCGCAGTCCACGCAGTGTCTCGGTATAGAGAGGAATGCTCTCCAGTTCCTCGCGTCTGCTGAGATAGATGACAACCTCACGCCAGATAAGGGCGATACAGATGATAAGCACGGCTAGCGGTGGCCACCAGAGTGCGCCGGCAGCCAGCACCAGCAGTATCAGACTGCCTAGTAGCAGCCGTTTGGAGACGATGCGCGCTTTGTCTGCGGGCAGCCTGCTCTGGGTTAAGATGCTGCAGCCAATCATGACCGGCAGAGCCGTGACAGCTGCTCCTCCACTCCAGAATTCACCGCTATGCAGCGGAGTCCATGGCAGAATAAATCCACCTGCTGCTGGCATCAGCAACCATAACGGCACCGGCCAAAAGGCTTCCATCGCATAGGCACCTACCGGCTTGCCACGCTTGCCTTCGATAACTACCGGTGAAGACAAAGTAGGCCCCTGCAAGCGGAATAGAACTGCTTCAGCTATTTGCAGTAGCACGGCAATCACCAGCAGCCCTGGCAGATCTGCATGACGAATTGCCTCTGCCGTCTGTCCAATCCAGCCTTCCGGCTGCCACGATGGGGAAAGCAGCAGCCCTACATGAGCTACCATCAGTACAGCCAGTGCATCCATCAGATGTGCCAGACGCAGACGAATCAGTGATAGCAGTACGATGATAATGCCCAGACACCAGACGATTTCTTTTTCGATATGTATGCCAATTCCAAGCATCACTGCTGACACGATACACCCAATAACCAGTCCGGTAAGGACGGTACGGAGTACCCTGCCGGCATAAATATGTACACGTATATTAAACAGTTTGCGTTCCAATAGTCCCTGCCGCCGGTAATGCAGCAGCAATCCAATCAGAAATATATAATAAAACGGCTGCGAAAGCAGCTGCCCTATAGCTCCACCAGTGATACGGAGTGCTTCTCCCAACACTGCCATCACGCTTCACACTCCTTTGCTTTCCATGCATGCCCACTTGCTGTCCAACATTCTTTATTGTACATAAAAAAAGAAGGCTGTGACAGCCTTCTTTTTACAATCCATCGTCTTATCACTCGGATACGATTCCGGCAGTCTCATGCTGTTATAGCATTATACTCCGTGAACTTTACTTTGTTGCGCTCAGCTTCTGCTTAACGCCAGCGATGGCTTTATTTAGTTGTACATCATACTGCGGGTCCTGGATATGCTTGATCAGCTCGGCTTCGAGTGTAGCAGCTGTTTTGGCATCGATTGTGCCGTTAACCGTCAGCTTGTGGGCTTTTTGGAGAGCTTGTACAGCGGCTTCCGTGCTGCGGTCGAAATAACCGTCTTTGCGATCGACTTTATAATCCAGTCCGGCGAGCATAATCTGCGCACTTTTCACATCATTATTGTTCATATCATATTTGAGTGTTTTATCTTTGTTGATCGGTGTCACGGTGTAATAATCGGGTGGTGCCACTTTTACATCGGGCTTGATTCCTTTTTTGTGAATCCAGTCGCCGTTAGGTGTCAGCCACTTGGCAATCGTAATCTTGATCAGACTGCCATCGTTGAACAGATTATCCATGCTGGTCTGTACGGTACCTTTACCGTAGGTAGTCTCCCCATAGAGGGTAGCACCAGCGGACTGCTTGAGAGCACCCGCCAGAATCTCGGAAGCGCTGGCGCTGCCGCCATTGGTTACGACCGCGATCGGATAGTTTACTCCCTGACCGTCCGAATTGGTAACCTGGCGCTGTCCATTTTTGTCCTCGACCTGTACCAGCGCCTTGCCTTTCGGTACAAATTGTTCGGCCATCTCTTCGACAACAGAGAGTACGCCGCCCGGATTGTTACGTACATCGATGACAAGTCCCTTCATTCCCTGCGCGTCCAGCTTCTGCAGCTCCTCTTCGAAGCGCTGCGCTGTATTGAGGGAGAACTGGGTAATCTCGATTACGCCAATCTTGTCTTTGGTCATACGAGCGTATACGGTCTCCATTGCGATATCATCACGCACGATATCAAATGTCATCGTATCACTGCTGCCGGCACGTTTAACTTCCAGCTTGGCGGTAGAGCCTTTTTCCCCGCGGATCTTGGCAACCGCCGCATTCAGCTCTTTACCGGACAGATTTTCTCCATTCACGGAGACAATGACATCCTTGGCACGCAATCCGGCTTTTTCTGCCGGTGAACCCTTGATCGGAGACACAATAACGACGTTGCCGTTATCTTCAGACACTTCCGCACCAATACCCGTAAAAGAACCTGCAATTGATTCGGAGAATTGTCCGGCTGTATCGGTATCCATATAACTGGAGTATGGATCGCCGAGCGCTTCAAGCATCCCGTTGATCGCTCCATCCACCAGTTTATTTTCATCGACGTTCTGGTAATAATTATTTTCAATCAGACTGGCTACCGTACTCAGCTTGCTCTGTTCCTGGTCAGTGAGTCCACCGCCGCTCAGCGCACCGATTACACCTTGTCCCATTGAAGCTCTTTGCACAAAAGACGGTAGATTGACTACAGCCAGCGTCAGTACGCTGCTGAGCACCATCATGGCAATAACGAGCAGTGCCACCGTGCGTTTTCTCATCGTGTATTACCGCCTCTCTCCATTAAAACAGCCGCTTGCCGGCTTACAGATAACCCATTGGATCAACTGCTGTACCATTTACCCGTACTTCAAAGTGACAGTGTGGTCCGGTTGAGTTACCGGTTGAACCTACTTCGGCAATCTTCTGACCTTTGCTGACACTCTGGCCTACCGATACCATAACGCCTCCGTTACGGATATGACCATACAATGTCTGAATACCATTACCATGATCGATAATAACAGCATTACCATAACCGCTCATCGCTCCGGCAACCACGACCGTACCACCATCCGATGCAATAATAGGCGTACCCTGCGGTGCTGCAAAATCCACACCTGCATGCAGTTTGTAGATACCCGTAACCGGGTTAGTCCGGTATCCAAAAGGAGAAGACAGACGAGCGCCAATAACAGGCACACCCAGCAATCCACTTCCGCTGGCCTGATAACTATTACCGCCACCGCCGCCGGAAGAACTTCCTCCACCGGATGCTGCCGCCGCAGCTGCAGCCGCTGCTGCTTCTGCCGCTGCGCGTGCTTCGGCTGCTGCACGTTCCTGTGCTTCAGCTGCTGTTTTCTCACGATACAGAGCTGCACGTTTGTCTGCAAGATCCCATAATGCCTGCTCCTGCGCTGCCGTTGCTTCCTCGGCATTCTCGATCTGCAGGTCATATTTGGCGATCAGACGTTGTTTTTCATTTTCTTTGGCATCCAGTTCACCTTTGCGTGCTGCTTTTTCGGAATACAGGCTTTTGGCATAGGCGTACTGTGCTTTTAATTTATTCTGAGTCACAATAACAAATTGTTTGTCTTTCTCATGCTGTGCCAAGATATCCTGATCCTGGTCTACAATCATACGCAGCGAATCTGCGCGCTCGACAAAATCGGAGAAACTGGTGGAAGACATCAGTACATCCAGATAGGATACTCTGCCATCCGTATACATCATTCTTACACGCGTATCAATCATACCTTCACGTGCCTTGATACGTTCTTTGGCTTCAGCCAGGTCTTTTTTGGACTGACGAAGGCCCGATTCGGTCTTCGTAATATTGTTGGACACCCGCGATAGCTGGCTGTTCACTTCATTAATCGCCTGCAGTACGTTACTCAGGCTCTTTTGTGCACTTTTCTTCAGCGCTGCCGATTTTTGCTTTTGAGCCTGCGCTTTCTTCTGCTGCAGCTCAGCCTTGTGCGCTTTTTGCTCAACGGCGTTCAGTTCTTTTTGAATCTCGCTTGAAGATTTGGCGGCATGTCCGTGTCCAGGTTGTACCACTGCAGCGGCCAATAACATGATGGCCATGACTGATGCGACTTTTTTCAATTGTTTTCCCATCCTTTTAACATTTATAGGTTTTTGAAATAGTCGATTCCGGCATTCAGCAATTACGTCAACTCTATTATCGGCAACCTGAATGGATACCTTGATAGTTTTCAAACATTTTCTGGTAAATTATAGAATTAAACTTTCAGGAAGCGGCGAATCGATACCGTACTTCCCCATACACCGATCACAATGCCCAGTACAAGCAGCAATCCACCGAGCCACAGCCAGATTTGCTGCAGCGGGATTAGTGTGACCATGGAAGCCATATTGAGTGAAGTCACCGAAGCGACAACCAGCTGATGGTACCCGACAAATAAAATAATAATCGTCACAATCGATCCAATCCCGCCCAGCAGAGCCCCTTCGATAAAGAATGGCCACCGGATAAACTGATTGGTCGCACCTACTAGCTTCATAATACTGATCTCCCGGCGGCGTGCCAGGATGGTAACGCGAATCGTATTGGCAATCAGGAACATCGCCATCAGTGCAAGAGCAGCAACCAGAATCAATCCGATATTACGGATCAGTGCGGTTACTTTGAACAGAGTCTGTACCGTCTCTCCACCATAACGCACCTTGAGAATCGGCTTCTCCACATGTTCCGTATTAAGCGCTTCGATCTTTTGGGCAACAAATGGTACCGTTGTCGCTTCAATTACCTGCACACGGAAAGCATCCGGCAATGGGTTGTTATCTTTGGCGTAGCCTTCTAGGAAGTTCTCGCCACCCTCGCCAAGATTCTTACGCAGTTCTTCCAGCCCCTGATCCTTGGGAATATACTTGATATTACTGACTTCCGGCATCTTGCTGATTTCGTCCTGCAGCTGTTCACGCAGATCCTGATTCACATTCAGTTCCAGGAATACATTGACTTCAACCTGGCTATCAGCCTGATCTGCCAGATTATTAACATTAAAAACGAGCAGTATAAATACGCCCAGTATAAATAGAGACACAATAATCGAGGTGATAGAGGCTATCGACATCCATCCGTTGCGGAATACGCTTCTGAAACCTTCCCGCATGTGCCGCAAGAAGGTACTAAAATTCATAACCGTACTCCCCTCTGATCTGGTCTCTGACAATCATACCGTTCTCAATCGCCAGTACGCGTCGGCGCATGGAATTGACGATATCTCTATTATGTGTAGCCATAATGATCGTAGTCCCCCGGAAATTAATTTCGTCCAGCAGCTGCATAATCCCGTAGGATGTCTCCGGATCAAGGTTGCCTGTCGGCTCATCCGCGATAATCACCGAAGGATTATTCACGATCGCTCTGGCAATCGCGATACGCTGCTGTTCCCCGCCGGACAGATGGTCCGGGTAACGATTGGCTTTGCTTTGCAGACCGACAAGGTCCAGTACTTCCATGACCCGTTTCTTGATTTGCCGTCTCGGCGCTTCAATAACTTCCATGGCAAAAGCGACATTTTCGTAGGCGGTCAGCTTGGGCAGCAGACGGAAGTCCTGGAAAATGACGCCTATGTTCCGGCGCAGCAGCGGAATCTTGCGCTGCTTGAGCTTGCTCAGATTAAAGCCGTTTACCGAAATCTGTCCTTTGGTCGGCTGTTCTTCACGGTACATCAATTTCATAAAGGTTGACTTACCGGCTCCGGAAGGTCCAACCACGTATACGAATTCATTACGGTCAATTTTTACGGAAACACCCTGCAGGGCATGCGCACCATTCGGGTACGTTTTCCATACGTCTTGCATCTCTATCAATTCATCACTTCCTAAGCACAGGTTCAATTATGACAATAACATTCGCTTCATAGGTAACGGGAAACGCAATAATCATAAGGTTTTGACCAAATTTATGAACAATTCAACAATCTCTATTGTAACAAATTCGTTACCTCTTGAGTACTATAATAACGCGAAAATATCCACAGAATCAAAAAAAGCCCGATTTCATTTTGACAATGAAACCGGACATTTTGCTGTCTTCCCAGACTGCTCACGGGCTCAGCCCTATTTGGTATTCGGTTTGGGCGCAGAGGAATCGGAAGATATTGCGCGACTCCCACCCATCAATGCTACAGCAATCAGTGCGCCAATGGCTGGAATAATCGCCCATCCAAACGTCCCGGCAACCGATACCGTCAATGCCTGACGGATTGCTTCCAGGATAACTTCCGGTATCCGGGACTGCATCTCTTCCGACAAGAGTGCTCTCGGATCAATAGCAGAGATATCCATACCAGCCGGCTGCGCTCCACCTGCGCCCAGCTGTTCGTTGATTCTGCCGCTGAGCAGACTGCGCTGTACTAGCCCAAACACCGTCACGCCGATCGACATGCCCAATGAGCGGACAAACGAAAGCGTCGAATTGGCTGCTCCCCGTTGCCGGAAATCAAATTCCTGAATCCCGCTGATTCCCAGCACCGAAAAGGAAAATCCGATACCAAATCCGGTTATCGCCAGATCAGTCACCAGCAGCCAGGTAGGCGTATCTGCAGTCAGCTGGCTCAGCAGGTACATACCAAACGCAAATACAACCGCCGAAAACAGCATAATCCGGCGAAAAGGCATCTTATTGACCAGAAAACCGCCCATCATCGCAGCTATCACCGAACCGATTGTCATCGGCATCAGTGTCAGACCGGAGTTCACCGCTGTTCCTCCGGTGACTCCCTGTACATAGATGGGAATATAAAGCGTAACCGTAATAAAAGCAGCTCCATAGAAGAAGGATGCCGCTACACTGCCTGCAAACAGCTGCTTGCGAAACATCGGGAACGAAATAATGGGCTCTGCCGCGCGCTGCTCCACCAGTACAAAGGCGGCTGCGAGCACAACGAAGCAGATGAACAAACCGATAATCACTACCGAATCCCATGCGTATGTACCGCCGCCCAGCTCCAGCGCAAACATCAGGGATACAACTGCACCAACGAGCAGACCCGCACCTGCCCAGTCAATCTTCTGACGCGAACGTTCCAAGGATTCCTTGTAAAAGATAACGATCAGCAGCAAAGATACAATGCCCAGAGGTACGTTAATATAGAACACCCACCGCCAGCTGAAATACTCGGTAATATAAGCACCAAGCAGCGGACCAAACAAGCTGGACATTCCAAATACCGCTCCCAGTAAACCTGTCATTTTGCCCCGTTTTTCCGGAGGAAACGTATCAAATACGATCGTAAACGCAATTGGTACGAGTGCGCCGCCCCCAATTCCCTGAATCGCCCGGTAAATACTGAGCTCCACAATCGAGTGCGCAGTGCCACACAAGATCGAACCGATCATGAACATCACCAGTCCAAAAATAAAAAAACGACGACGACCATACATATCGGATAATTTACCGAAAATCGGTGTCCCTGCCAGCGAAGCCACCAGATACGCAGAAGTCACCCAGACAAACTGATCAAACCCGCCCAGATCGCCGACAATCGTCGCAATCGCAGTCGCTACAATCGTGTTGTCGATTGATGCGATAAATATCCCCAGCAGCAGTCCTGCTACAACCCAGCCGGTTTTTAGCGTGCTTTTTTGAGCTACCGCCCTTTGAGCCATAGTTACACACTCCTTATTTTGCTTTCACCATTGTCTTGTGATCACATCTAATCATACATATGTTGATATTAACACAATTTTAATAAAATGACCCATCGGTCATAAAATATATTTAGATACTAATCTTCATTCTCAATTCCCGCAAAAAAAGAGACGCTCTCTAGAGAAAGCCTCTCTTTTTTGATTTCTTTTCTTACTGTTTTTGTTTTTCGAAATATTGACGTATGTCTTCCGGCTTATCAGGTTCCCACAGTACAAGGTCTTATCATTATTATGCTTCTTTTACCAACACGCTACAAAGTAACCCCATTTTTGAAAATGGCAATCTCGCGGAAGTTATTCTTCTCGTTATTTACCCAGCGTCCGCTGGCTACCTCGATAATGTAATCGATAAAATCAGCCAGACAATCTTCCATTGTTGTCTCTTCTACCAGCACCCCCGCATTGTAGTCGATCCAGTGCGGTTTGTTGGCGTACAGCGGCGAATTGGTGGACACCTTCATCGTAGGCACAAACGAACCAAATGGTGTGCCTCTGCCTGTCGTGAAAATCACCAGCTGACATCCCGCAGCTCCGAGTGCCGAGGAAGCGACCAGATCATTCCCTGGCGCACTGAGCAAATTGAGCCCGCGTTTTTGCAGCCGTTCTCCGTACTGCAGTACATCCTGTACAGTGGACATACCCGATTTCTGGGTACAACCTAGTGACTTGTCCTCCAGCGTAGTGATCCCTCCGGCTTTGTTGCCTGGCGATGGATTCTCGTACACCGGCTGTTTGTAATCCAGGAAATACTGTTTGAAGTCATTGATCAGATGCACAATTTTACCGAATACCTGTTCATCGGCTGCACGCTCCATCAGAATCTTCTCGGCGCCGAACATCTCGGGCACTTCGGTCAGTACCGTTGTTCCGCCCTGGGCTGCCATATAATCCGACAGTTTGCCGAGTAGCGGATTCGCGGTAATACCGGATAATCCATCGGAGCCGCCGCATTTCAGACCGATTCGGAGTTCGGACAGTGGAATCTCTTCACGTCGGTCTTGCGAAGCACTCTGGTAAATTTGCCGAAGTAGCTCCACACCTGCTTCCACTTCATCCGATACGGTCTGGGAGACGAGAAACTTGACTCTCGACTCATCATAATCACCAATCGCCTTTTTGAAGTCTTCCATTATATTATTCTCGCAGCCCAGACCAAGTACAAGCACACCGCCGGCATTCGGATGTCTGACCGCATCAGCCAGAATCGTCTGGGTATGCAGATGATCGTCACCCAGCTGGGAACAGCCGTAGCTGTGTTTGAGCACCAGTGCATTCTCAAAAGGAGCCAGATCATCCAGTTCTGCCTGGAACTGTTTGAGGATCATCTCGGCGATCCCATTGACACAGCCGACTGTCGGCACAATCCATAGTTCATTGCGAATGCCTACTTCTCCATTCACCCGGCGATAACCCTGAAAAGTACGATTTTCCATACGGTAGGGAATCGGAAACGTACGCGGTTCATACCGATATTCCTCCACACCCGTCAGGTTGGTCTTGGCATTATGTGTATGCACATGGCTGCCTGCCGGAATACGCTGCAGAGCATGACCGATCGGATAACCGTATTTAATAATATTGTGATCGGGTTCGATCGTTTCGATTGCAATCTTGTGTCCGCGGGCTACATCTTCCTGCAGGACAATCTGACGCTCCCCTGCCGGAATGGTCTCGCCACGTTGGTAATCGCGCAGAGCCACGACTACATTATCCTGTTCATTAATCTGTATCATCTCAAGCACGGTAACAGCCTCCCTGTTGTTTGGATATGCATTTAGACGGCCAATGTACCATGGGTCATCAGCTCACGCAGCGCCTGGCGGATACCTTCTGTACGAATCTGGTACAGATAACGACTAGTCTGCTCGGTCAGTCCCGGTATTTCGTTCAGATTCATCCCCCAAAAGGAAGTCTGTCCGAATACACTGCTTACCAGCTGCTTCATATCTTCTGGGGTATCCTGATATAGTGACCAGATCTGGCGGAAGTAATCCAGAACAGCACTGTTATCTGCCAATTGAATCGGCTCACCTTCACGCTCTCCACGGTAAAAGGCGATCAGGGCTGCCAGGGAGAAGGTCAGTCTTTCCGGCAGTCTATCGTGCTCTTCGACAAAAGCAGTCAATGTAGGCAAATCCCGTGTTTTGAATTTGGAAATGGAATTCAGGGCGATGCTCATTACATAATGCTCTACATACGGATTGCGGAATCGTTCCAGCACCGCTGCAGCAAAAGCAGTCAGTTCTTCGGCAGGCAGATCCAGTGTCGGGATAATCTCTTCATCGATCAGTTCACGGACAAAGCTGCCCACCATCTCGTCGTCTACCGCCTGTCCTACTGTCTCCAGTCCATATAGATAGGCTACCGGCGTAAGCGCTGTGTGTGCGCCATTCAGAATACGCACTTTGCGCGTCCGGTAAGGCGCCATATCTTCGACGATCTTCACCTGCAGTCCCGCAGCTTCAGCCGGGAACTCCTGTGCAATCCAGGCAGGTCCTTCGATCACCCACAAGTGAAATGGTTCACCTACTACGACAAAAGAATCTTCATAACCGAGTTCTGCGGTAATTTGCGGCATACGCTGCTTTGGATAACCCGGTACGATCCGGTCCACCAGACTACAGCAGAATGTATTGGCTTCTTCCAGCCAGCTGATAAATTCGCTCTCCAGTCCCCATAACTTGCTGTACTGAAGCACGATATCTTTTAGTACTTCACCATTGCGATCAATCAGCTCACACGGGATAATGATGAACCCTTTGGAACGATCCCCACCGAAATGAAGATACCGACGATACAGCAGCGCAGTCAGTTTGCCGGGATAGCTGCTCTGCGGACGGTCTTCCAGTCGATCTTCCGGCTGAAAAGCGATACCGGCCTCCGTCGTATTGGAGACGATAAAACGCAGTTCCGGTTGATACGCCAGCTCTTCGTACGTTTCATAACGCGCATACGGGTCAATGCCCCGTGTGACACATTCCATCACCTGATGTTCCTGCAGTGCCTGTCCATTTTGTATGCCTTCCAGATAAACGGTATACAGCCCATCCTGCTCATTCAGCTGCTCTGCCATTCCGTTCGCCAGCGGCTGTACAATGACTACGCCTCCATTAAAATCCGCTTTGCGGTTCATCTGATCAATCTGCCAGTCTGCAAAAGCCCGTAAGAAGTTGCCTTCTCCAAATTGCAGTACTTTCTCCGGATATCGCTCTGCCGGATGAGTATTCCGATTCAGTCGTTGCATAATTATCGCCTCCGTTAATTGGTTCATTGCCCACATGTATTCCTTATAAAAAGCAAGGCTTGCCGAATCTCGGATGAGACTGCCAGAATCGAGGAGGATCAGAGCAGATACAGATTCAACAAGCCGTTTATTCATACTTTTATTCTAAATTTATGCACACGTTAACAAAATGAATTAAATCACACTTTTAAAGAAAAGAAATTTGCTGCTTCCCCCGGTTCATAGAAAGTGGTAAGCAGTGAATGCACTGCTGTAGTTGCTTTCTATGAACCAGATACTGGAGCAGAATTCGGTTGATAGGTTCAGCTGCCGGATCGGGCAGCTGCAGATTGCCGCTCCATCAGTTCGGTCTCCAGGAAAATCAGTTCTTCCCGGTTGGCATCTTCTTCGATCCGTTCCATGATTTTCTCGGCGCCATGCGCGCTGATCTGTTCAACCGGCCGCTTGACGGTGGTTAATGCAGGATTGGTGTAGCGGGCGAAGTTGATATCATCGAATCCGATAACCGACACATCTTCAGGCACTTTGTATCCCAGTGCATAGGCAGCATTCATCGCTCCGATAGCCATATCATCGTTGGAACAGAATACGGCTGTTGGCGGCGTTTGCAGCTGCAATAGCTGACGCATTGCCTGGTGACCACTCTCGGTCGTATAATCTCCGGCAATCTGATACTCTTGCGGAACCGTTTTGCCGCTCTGCTCGATGGCTTCGAGGAATCCTGCCCGGCGCTGCTCGGTAGACTTGAATCCTTTGATACCTTCAATAATAGCGATTCGCTCATGACCCTGCTCAATCAGATATCGTCCGGCTTCACGGGAACCCTCCCGGTCATTGGAGACGATATTGACAAAGTGTCCTCCCGGAATCAGTCGATTCAGCACAACCAGCGGAATATTCTGCTCCAGCACATGTTCGATAAACTCGTTATCTGCATCACTCTGACTCATCAGGATAATGCCATCAAACCGCTTACGGTGAATCGTAGAGAAATCCTCGTAATCATCAATCCCGCGTACGAACAAATTGTAGCCGATACCGACCACCGAATTCACTCCCCGGATGGTTGCCGCAAAAAAGCTGCTGCTTGTACCGGTTGAGATACTTGTAAAAAACAGTCCGATCGTATGGGAACGCTGAAGCACGAGACTTTTGGCATTGTAATTGGGAATATAGTTCACTTCACGCGCGATCTCCATAATTTTGCGCTTGGTTACTTCCTTGATCAACGGGCTGTTATTGAGTGCACGAGATACTGTTGTATGAGAGACATTGGCGAGTCTGGCAATGTCCTTGATTGTAGCCGCCATATGCATACCTTCCTTTTCCGTAACTTGAGTATCGATCCGGCTGCATCCTGTAATGACGATACCGAACAGATCAGACGCTTAAGTGTCGTCTGCTTTCCCCTAAGAATACCATACTATGCATATTGACCATAATAAGAACCGCCTTGCTGCGCTATGCTTTTTCTCGCTGCATTATAAATGCCTGGTATGATGCTCTACTGCTGATTGCGCAGTTTCAGCTCGGCAACGATCTCTTCGTGCTTGCTGTCGGTAAGTTTGTACATGAATCCGATAATCAGCATGGCAATAGCGAGTGCGATCGCCGGATACAGACAGAGGAGACCTTTGATCCCAAGCAGTGTGCCTGCGCTTTGTGCTACATTCGGAATATAACCAACCAGTCCAAGTCCAATACCGGACAAAGTACCTGCCAACGATTGGGCCAGCTTGCGGGAGAAGTTGAACAATGAGTAGGTGATACCGTCTTTGCGTTCACCGGATTCCCATTCTCCATAATCGATAATATCCGATACAAATGCCCATGTAATCCCGTTTGGAATACTGATCCCGATAAAGGCAATACTCGCCAGAATTGTGAACAAAACTACATTGGATGGTGCAAGGAAGTTAATCGTATCTGCTACGACGCTGACACCCAGACCAATCATTGCAGTATTGCGTTTGCCGAACTTTTTGACCAGCTTGGGCAGGAACAGCACCCCAATAAAGGAAGAACCAATAATAATAAAGTTCATGTATGCCATCAATTCCACGTTACCCAGATTATACTGTGCAAAGTATACCAGCATCGCAGATTTGATATTGTAGGCCGAAATGGTAAATACGGTCATCAGTACCAGTACCAGCAGAGGCTTGTTGCTGATAAATGTTTTAATGATTAGCCATGGTGTTAATTTTTCTCTTGGCGGTGCCAGATTCACAGCCCGTTCTTTGGTTCCTTTATAACAGAAGAAGAAAGCGATTACCCCAATCAGCGACATAATCCCCATAACAACAGGATACCCTACTTTGGGATTGGCAAAATGCACGATAATCGGCATGACGATAACACTCGTTACGAACAGTGCACCCAGCGAACCGGCCTGGCGGAAAGAAGACAGCGAGGCTCGCTCTACCGTATCCTGCGTAATGGCTGCGCCCAGTGAACCATAAGGAATATTGACAAAGGAATAGCCGATACCCCAGATCATATAAGAAGCATAGGCATAGATCAGCTTGCCCGAAGTCGACAGATTAGGTGAAATAAAGGTAAGTATCGTCAGAATCGCCAGTGCGATGCTGCCCATAATCAGATAAGGTCTGAATTTGCCACGCGGTCCGATATTTTTGCGATAATCAATACTAGAGCCGACAATTGGATCACAGAATGCCGCAAACAGTTTACTAGCTGCAAAGATACCACCGGCTGCAATCGCCGGTATACCAGCAACATCCGTAAAGAATTTCAATAGATACAGCTGCCCAAGGTCGAACATGAATCCGTTTCCAAAGTCGCCCATACCGTAGGATATTTTTTCCTTGAGACTAATCTTGGCTGTAGTAGCCTGTTCTTCGACCTGTACAGGCTTTAATGCTGCTGCTCCCATCTGTAACACTTCCTTTAATTGATATTAGTGAAATATTTCACATTATTAAATGGAACTTGCCGGATTCTCCCCGGATACCAGCGGATATGCTGGCATCCGGCAAGAAATGTCCGGACTTCTAAATCAAGAGTGACTGCTGACCACTGCAGGAAAGTTAAAATACTGTTCGGCATTGTTGTAACAAATTCCCTCTACCAGGCTGCTCAGCAGCTGTGGATCATTCGGCGCTTCGCCGTTCTCCACCCAGCTGCCCAGCAGATCACAGAGCAGACGGCGGAAATATTCATGCCGGGTATATGAGAGGAAGCTGCGGGAATCGGTCAGCATACCGACAAAGCGGGACAGTACACCCAGATTACCGAGAATGCGCATCTGTTCGCGGATGCCATCACGATGATCGTTGTACCACCATGAAGTACCGAACTGGATTTTACCTGGAACGCCTCCACCCTGGAAGCTACCCGCTGCACTTGCCAGTACATGATAGTCATTCGGATTCAGGGAATAGAGGATTGTTTTCGGCAATCCGCCAGCATTCTCCATCGCATCCAGCAGGGAGACCAGCGGCTGGGCAATTACCCCATCATTGATGGAATCATACCCGGTGTCCGGTCCCAGTTTGGAAAAAGCAACTGAATTGTTGTTGCGCAGGGCGTGAATATGCAGCTGCATTGCCCAGCCCAATTCCGCATACAGGCTGCTCAGGAAGACCAGTGTATAGCTCTTATGCTTGGCTTCTTCTTCTGGACTCACTTGTCCCTGTTCCAATAGACGAGTGAAGATCTCGCTGACTTCTTCCTTTGTTGTATCTGCGTACATCACTTTATCAATCGCATGATCGGAGACGCGTCCGCCGGCTTCATGGAAGAAGCGTACTCTTTTCTCCAGGGCAGCGAGGAATTCATCATAGCTACGTATATCGGAACCATGTACTTCGCTCAGTTTCTCCAGCCATGGCTTGAAAGTCGCGCGGTTGACTTCCAGCGCCTTGTCCGGGCGGAAACTTGGCAGTACGGCTGTCTCGAATCCGCTGATTTCGCGAATTTGAGCGTGGTACTCCAGCGAATCGACAGGATCATCTGTAGTACAGACCACAGTCACTTTGGATTTGGTGATCAGATCACGTGCTCCAAATCCCGGTCCTTGTAGCTGCTGGTTTACCTTTTCCCAGATTGCCGGAGCAGACTGTTCATTCAGCAGTTCATGTACGCCGAAGAAACGCTGCAACTCCAGATGGGTCCAGTGATACAGCGGGTTGCCGATCAACTGCGGTACCGTACGTGCCCATGCCAGGAATTTATCATAATCTTCGGCATCTCCGGTGATATAACGTTCTTCGATTCCATTGGCGCGCATGACCCGCCATTTGTAGTGATCGCCGTACAACCAAGCCTCGGTAATATTTTTAAATGTTTTATTTTCCAAAATCTCTTGAGGGCTCAAATGGCAATGATAGTCAATAATTGGCATATCTTTAGCTGTCTGATGATACAGTTGAATTGCAGTCTCGCTGTTCAATAGAAAATTCTCATCCAAAAACGTTTTAGCCATGTTCGTCATTCCCTTCGCAATGTATGCTGGTGCTTCCCATGATCGCCTGTCTGAATTCAAATTGTTAACGTTAACATTCACAACTTCATTGTAGCTGTTTTTGGGGAATACGCAATACAATTTGCTGTTTTTTCTTGTTACAGTTATTTGAAAATGTACTGGCTGTTACTGTAACAGATATCACAGATAAAATGGTCAGTTGCTACTCTCTGATTTGTTAATTTCTGTATATCCTACTCCCACTTGCTTTCATTCGTGTTTCTTTTCATTACATTGCAAAATGCTGCTCTAGACAGAGAATAGGTGGATGTTGTTTTACTAATAGACTTTTGTTTATTTCCATTGCAGAAGACAATGATCATCGATTTGCTTTTTAAAATTCATCTTATTGGAGATATATAGTCTTATTCTTCGCTAGGGATGTCATATAAATTTCTTATTTTCGAGCAGCCAATTATGACTTTTTGCATAGGATCCTGCAGGGAACTTCTATCATTCGTTTATGATCGGGAAGAAAAAAAGCAGCAATCTCGAAGAGACTGCTGCTTTGGAAGTTACTGCTCACCTATCGGTTAGATAGGAGGAGTGGTAACTCTGCTGCGTATATGATTGTCTTCATTTGAACTGATAGTACTTTCTATTCGTACTATCCATTCGTACTGTTCATAATCAGATCACCGGCTGTGCCGCTTCCAATCAGCTATGCTGCTCCAGCCATTGCGCGGTATGCTGGAGTTTGCCTCCGGCACGTTCGATCGCCTGCTCTACCTGTACAGTTGCTGTACCGCCATATACATTACGGGCGTTAACAACCGTCTCCGGCTGCAGCACCTGATAGATCGTATCATCGAACAGTGGTGAGAAGTTCTGGAATTCGTCCAGTGTCAGATCAAGCAAGTACTTGCCTTCCTGGATGCAGTACAGCACCGTTTTGCCGATAACTTCATGGGCCTGACGGAAAGGCAGACCTTTACCTACGAGGAAATCCGCAATATCGGTCGCATTGGAAAAGTCCTTGTTGACCGCTTCACGCATCCGGCTGGTATTGACCTTCATCGTCGCGATCATCGGTGCGAACAGCTGCAGAGCACCTTCCAGCGTTGCTACGGTATCGAACATGCCTTCTTTGTCTTCCTGCATATCCTTGTTGTAAGCGAGCGGCAGGGACTTGAGCACGGTCAGCAGACCGATCAGATTGCCATAGACCCGTCCGGTTTTGCCGCGTACCAGCTCGGCAACATCCGGATTTTTCTTCTGCGGCATAATGCTGCTGCCTGTGCAGAAGGCATCGTCCAATTCCACAAAGTTGAACTCGGTGCTGCTCCACAGTACCAGTTCTTCACTCAGGCGGGACAGATGGGTCATGATCAGCGAGGCACCGGACAGGAACTCGACGATAAAGTCGCGATCACTGACCGCATCCAGACTGTTTTCATAGACGGCATCAAATCCGAGCTGTTCGGCAACAAAATGACGATCGATCGGGAATGTAGTACCTGCGAGCGCACCTGCTCCGAGCGGCAGTACGTTGATACGCTTGTAGCTGTCCTTGAGACGGTCAATATCCCGTTCGAACATGGACACATAAGCCATCAGATGATGAGGGAACAGGATCGGCTGGGCACGCTGCAGATGCGTATAGCCCGGCACGATTGTATCCATATTGCTTTTCGCCTGGGTGATCAGGGATTCCTGCAGTGCATGCAGCAGTCCGACCAGCTCGACGACCCGTTTGCGCAGATACAGATGCATATCGGTCGCTACCTGATCATTACGGCTGCGGCCGGTATGCAGCTTGCCGCCGACAGCGCCAATTTCCTCAATCAGATGCTTTTCAATATTCATATGGATATCTTCATCCGAGACGGAGAATTGCACTTCCCCCGCCTGAATCTTGGATAATACTTTGTTCAGACCGGCTTTGATCGTCTCTACATCTTCTGCAGGTACGATGCCGCATTTGCCCAGCATGGTAACATGAGCGAGACTGCCCTGGATATCTTCTTCTGCGAGTGCTTTATCGAAATGGATAGAGGCTGTGTACTCCTCCACCAGATGGTTGGTTTGCTTGGTAAAACGTCCGCCCCATAGTTTGCTCATGCTGTTGGTCACACTCCCTGTTTGGCTTGTGCTGCTGCCTGCTGTACACCTGCATTTACCTTGAGACGCAGTGCGTTCAGCTGGATAAATCCTGCCGCGTCGCCCTGATCATAGGCATTGGTCGGATCGGCTTCCATCGTAGCAATATCCGGGTTGTACAGGCTGACTGGACTGCTCAGTCCTGCCGCGATGATATTGCCTTTGTACAGTTTGACTTTGACAGTACCGGTGATGTTCTTCTGGCTCTCGGTTACGAGTGCCTGAAGCGCCAGACGCTCCGGAGCGAACCAGAATCCATTGTAGACCAGATTCGCATAACGGGTAATCAGCGAGTCGCGCAGACTCATCACTTCGCGGTCCATCGTCAGTGACTCCATTTTGCGATGCACGGTGAACAGGATTGTACCGCCCGGTGTCTCATATACGCCGCGGCTCTTCATGCCGACAAAGCGGTTCTCTACCATATCGACACGACCGATACCGTGCTTGCCGCCCAGCTCATTGAGCTTCTCCATCACTTCCAGCGGTGTCATGGACTGGCCATTCAGCGCGATACAGTTTCCTTTTTCAAATTGCAGTTCCAGCATTTCCGGCTGATCCGGTGCATCCTCCGGGGATACGCTGAGTACGAACATATCTTTGTTGCTCTCTGCACTTGCATCAAAGTCCGGATCTTCCAGCACACCGCTCTCATAGCTGATATGCAGCAAGTTGCGGTCGGTCGAGTATGGCTTCGCCGCAGAAGCTGTTACCGGAATACCATGGGATTCCGCATAAGCGATCATTTCTGCACGTCCCGGGAAGTCTTCGCGGAACTTCTCCAGACGCCATGGAGCGATAACCTGAATCTCCGGTGCGAGTGCAGCGGCATTCAGTTCAAAGCGCACCTGGTCATTTCCTTTGCCGGTGGCGCCGTGAGCAATAGCGATCGCTCCCTCTGCACGGGCAATCTCGACCATACGCTTGGCAATCAGCGGACGTGCAATACTCGTACCAAGCAGGTACTGTCCTTCATATAGCGCGCCTGCCTGGAACATCGGATAAATGAAATCTTCGGCAAATTCGGCACGCAGATCGTCGATGTAGACTTTGGAGGCGCCGGTAGCCAATGCTTTTTCTTCCAGACCGTCCAGTTCGTCCGCTTGTCCGATATCGGCTGTAAAGGTAATAATTTCGGCATCATAGGTTTCTTTGAGCCATTTCAGAATGATTGATGTATCCAGACCGCCGGAATAAGCGAGTACGATTTTATCTTTAGCCATAAGTAGGTTCCTCCAGTTACTGATTCACTTTGTATTGGTTTATTTGTTTATTTTTTTTAGCCGATCAGTGCAGCCATAATGGCTTTTTGTGCATGCAGACGATTCTCCGCTTCATCGAAAATGACGCTGTTTGGTCCATCGATTACACCTTCGCTTACTTCTTCGCCGCGGTGGGCTGGCAGGCAGTGCAGGAAAATATAATCCGGCTTGGCATGGCTAACGAGTGCTTCGTTTACCTGATAGTCGGCAAATGCTTGCTCACGGATCTTCTGCTCTTCCTCGAAGCCCATGCTGGCCCATACATCGGTATAGATAACATCCGCATCCTGAACCGCTTCCTGCGGATCGCGTACTACCTTGATCGTCGCTCCGCTCTCGGCTGCCAGCTGCTCGCACTGCTTGATCACAGCAGGATCAGGTTCATACCCTTCCGGACTCGCTACATACACGTCCAGGCCGACTCGTGCGCCGCCGATCATCAGGGAATGTGCCATATTGTTGCCATCACCGATGTAAGCCAGTTTGAGCCCTTTTAGCTTGCCCTTTTGCTCTACGATCGTCTGGAAGTCTGCCAGCACCTGACAAGGATGACCGAGATCACTCAGTCCATTAATTACCGGAATATCTGCATATTTTGCAAGTTCCGTTACATTCTCATGCCCGAAAGTACGGATCATGATACCATCCAGATAACGTGACATAACACGCGCTGTATCGGCAATGGTCTCACCGCGTCCCATCTGGATATCATTTTTGCTGAGGAACAGGGCATGTCCGCCCAACTGATAAGTACCTACTTCAAAGGAAACCCGCGTACGTGTCGAAGATTTCTCGAAAATCAGTCCTACCGTTTTTCCTTCAAGCGGACGATAGCTTTCTCCTGCTTTTTGCTTGCGCTTCAGCTCAATCGCCAGTTCGATCAGAAAGTTGATTTCTTCTGCCGTATAATCACTGAGTTCCACAAAATCCTTGCCTTTGAAATGACTCAGTTCCAGTTGGTTCTGCTGTGCTGCATCTGCCATACTCTCTTTTCCCCCTTGTCGGATATGATCCCTGTCTTACTATTTATACGCCGCTTGGTCCGGATGCGCTGGCTACCGGAGCATATTCATGAATAATATCGCTCACAATCTGCACCGCCTGATCAATCTCCTGCTTCGTAATCAGCAGGTTTGGCAGCAGACGAATCACATTTGGGCCTGCATTGACGAACAGCAGTCCTTTTTCCTGTCCAGCCATAATCATCTCGTTCACCGATGATGTACATTCGATCCCGATCATCAGACCTTTGCCGCGGATTTCTTTGACAAAGGAATGACCGGATAGCTTGTCATGCAGCTGCTGCATCAGATACTCGCCCATTTGGGCTGCATGCTCGACTACATTCTGTTCCTGCATCGTCTCCAGCGTCGCAATCACTGCTGCAGTTGCCAGTGGTGTACCGCCAAAGGTAGAACCATGACTGCCTGCCGTAAACGCTTCTTTGAGATACGCTTTGCCGACCATCGCGCCAACCGGGAAGCCGCTCGCCAGTCCTTTCGCCAGTGTGAAAATATCCGGTTCAATACCGTAATGTTCAAAAGAAAGCAGTTTCCCTGTCCGCCCCATACCCGTCTGAATCTCATCGATGATGAGCAGCAGTCCATGCTGCTTGCACAATTCGGCTACAGCCTGTACATACTCCGTTTTAGCCGGATGTACGCCGCCTTCCGCCTGGATCATTTCCAGCATTACCGCTGCCGTATGCGGTCCGATAGCTGTTTGGAGTGCTTCCAGATCATTCAGCGGTACCGTAACAAAGCCAGCCGGTAGAGGGTGGAATCCTTCTTTGACCTTGTCTTGCCCGGTCGCTGTCAGTGTAGCCAGCGTACGTCCATGGAATGATTGGTTAAAGGTAATGATTTCGTAGCGTTCTGCACCTTTTACCTTTTGCTGATATTTGCGTGCCAGCTTGATCGCTGCTTCATTGGCTTCGGCGCCGCTGTTACAGAAGAACACAGCATCGCCGGAAGTCATGGCAGTCAGCAGCTGTGCTGCTTTTTCCTGATTGGGAATTTCGAACAGATTAGATGTATGCCACAACTCATCCAGCTGCTGTTTGAGCTTATCGGCTACCGCTGTCGGAGCATGACCCAGATTGGTTACGCCCAGTCCGCACATAAAGTCCAGATACTTTTTACCGTTTACGTCCCACAGGTAGCTGCCTTGTCCTTTTGCAAAAGCAAGCGGATATCGCGCATACGTCGGGAATAATGCACTTTCCTCGTTCGGTTGTGATTGCTGCTGGTTGTTTGCCGGATTAGCCATATGGATCACGCTCCTCTAATTGGTAGTTGGTGCTGTCGTAATTGGTTTGCTATTGGAATCATCTGCTGATGATTGTTTATTTACGAACAATACGTGTCCCCACGGGATCGCCCTGGAGTACTCGACTGAGTATCTGTGGTTCACTGCCGTCTACAATAATGACCTGCTGTACATCTCCCTGAATGCAAGCAATCGCTGCTTTTACTTTGGGAATCATCCCACCGTAGATTTCACCGGTAGCAATCATCTCGTCAATTTCGCTGATCGTTACCTGAGGCAGTACCTTCTTCTCGCCGTCTACCGTGCGCATAATTCCCGGCACATCGGTGACGACGATCATTCGCGGTACACCCAGATGCGAAGCAACCGCTCCGGCTGCCGTATCCGCATTGATATTATATCGCTGCCCGGTGGCATCCGCTCCAACCGGTGCAATGACTGGAATATAACCAAGCTGGACAATCGCCCGAATGATGGAGGCTTCCACATACGTTACATCACCGACCAGACCAACTTCTGCCGAATTGCTTACTGGCCGCGCTTGAATCAGTCCACCATCGACACCGGAGATACCGATCGCTTTGGCATGACTGCCCTGAATACGACGGACAATTTGCTTATTGATGCTGCCGGATAGAACCATTTCCACTACATCCAGTACCTGCTCGGTCGTCTTGCGGAGCCCGCCGACAAATTCCGTCTCGATGCCCAGGCGGGTCAGGTTATCCGATATAGCCGGTCCACCGCCGTGTACGATAACAGGAGTGATACCCGAATCCTGAATATGTCTCAGATCTTCAAAAAAAGATTCGGGCAGTGCCGCCAGTGTACTGCCACCGCACTTCATCACAAAGGTACGGTCTGCTGCTGTTTCGTTCATGATGGAGTCCTCCTGTTCCGGTTAAGTGCGGTAGGCCGCATTGATGCGGACATAATCATAGGTCAGATCACAGCCCCATGCCAGCGCCTGCCCTTCGCCATAATGCAGATCTACAACGATTTGTACGGTATCGCCCTGTAGATACTTCAGTGCCGCTTCTTCGTCAAAAGGTACCGGTCTGGAGTCGGTCAGTACTACGATATCGCCGAGGCGAATATCGACTGTATCCACATTCACCGGTTCACCAGCACGACCGACAGCTGCAATCACCCGTCCCCAGTTGGCATCTGCTCCAAACATGGCGGATTTCACCAAGCTGGACCCAATTACAGTCTTGGCAATCGCGCGTGCAGACAGATCACTGACAGCACCGTTCACGACAACTTCCACCAGCTTGGTTGCCCCTTCGCCATCTCGTGCTATCGATTTGGCCAGATGCTCGCATACATGCCGGAATCCCGCTGCAAAAGCGTCCCAATCCGGATGTTCCGGAGTCAGTTCCTCATGTCCAGCCAGTCCGCTTGCCATCGCTACCAGCATATCATTGGTACTGGTATCACCATCTACGGTAATCATGTTAAATGTCTGATCGGTTGTCGTCCGCAACAGTTGTTGCAGATGCTCTCCCGAGATCGCTGCATCGGTTGTCATAAATGCCAGCATCGTTGCCATGTTCGGATGAATCATGCCCGATCCTTTGGCGGCTCCTGCGATATGTACCTGTCGACCATTTACCTGCACAGCAACACAAATTTCCTTTTTTACCAGATCGGTTGTCAGAATCGCCTGACAGAACTCTTCTGCATGTTCCGGTTGATTACCAATTGCCACTGGCAGCTGTGTAATTCCCGAGGTCACGCAGTCCATTTTCAGCAGTTCACCGATGACTCCGGTAGAAGCTACCGCCACATCATCTTCCGCTAGTCCCAGCTGGCTTGCAGTCTGTGAGCGCATGGTATAGGCATCCTGCTCACCCTGCTGACCGGTACAGGCATTGGCATTGCCACTATTTACGACTACTGCACGCAGTGTTCCATTCATCAGACTCTGCCGTGTGACCTGAAGTGGTGCTGCCTGAAAAAGATTGGTCGTATACACCGCAGCCGCCGCTGCCGGTACGCTGCATACAATAACACCCAGATCATTACGCTCTGTTTTCTTTAGACCGCAATGTAGCCCTGCCGCCTGAAATCCCTGCGGAGTAACAATCGTTCCACTTGGAACCAGCTCAAACAATGATTGTGACATGATAACTCCTCTCGCTTTCCCGTAAGTGCTGTATATGCTGTATATTGTTATACATTCAATATGCAAATAGTAAGATGCTAAGTTATTGGACCTTTACTCCATCGTTATGGATAGACCGGAAGCATATTCAATCCGGTGTTTTCGGCCCAGCCCATCATACGGTTCATATTCTGAATCGCCTGACCGGCTGCTCCTTTGACCAGGTTATCAATGACCGCAATAATTGTGATTCGACCGGTACGTGCATCCAGTGCAAACCCGATATCGCAGTAGTTGGAACCTGCCACTTCCTTGGTCGAAGGCCACTGCCCTTGCTTACGGATTCGTACAAAAGGACGATCCCGGTAATACTCACGATACAGCTCAATCCATTCTTCTTCGGAATGATTGCCTGATGTTGATCCATACATGGTGCTCATAATGCCCCGTGTCATCGGTACGAGATGAGTGGTAAAAGTAACAGTTACCGGCTTGCCGGCTGCTGCACCAAGTACCTGTTCAATCTCGGGGATATGCTGATGCTTATTAACTTTGTAGGCTTTGAAATTCTCGTTCATCTCCGCATAATGCGATGTCAGGTTGGTACCGCGTCCAGCACCGGACACACCCGACTTGGCATCAATAATAATGCTGTCCGTCGTCAGCCAGCCCGCTTCGACACCCGGCAGCAGTCCCAGAAGTGTAGCTGTCGGATAGCAACCTGGATTGGAGATTAGACGTTTGCCGTGTACATCATTGCCTTTGAGCTCGCACAGCCCATATACTGCTTCCTCCAGGGAGGCCGCATCCGGCGCATCATGCTTGTACCACTCTTCGTAGGTGCTACTGTCCTTGATCCGATAATCACCGGACAGGTCGATGACTTTCAGACCCGCCTCCAGATACTGGGGAACCAGCTTGCTGCTGACGCCCGATGGTGTGGCCAGGAATACGATATCTGCCTTTTGTGCAGTCTCCGCTGCATCTACACCGTCCAGGTCCATATCCATGACACCGATCAAATGAGGAAACTGATCCGACATCGGCTTGCCGCTGCTCGAAGCCGATATGACCGAAGTGATCTCCACTTCCGGATGTTGATGCAAAAAACGAATCAGTTCCACTCCGCCATAGCCAGTGGAACCTACGATAGCTACTCTTGTTTTAACTGGATTCACCCTCATTTCCCCCTGTCCGTCTTTGCATTCCCGAATATAAGATGTGTATTATTATACATCCGATGTAATATAAATACAACCGTCATTGCATACAATTACCACAAACAGATAAAATAGCAGAAGTACTATACAGATTATGTTACCTTCATATTTTAGATCGCTCGCCATTGCCCGTGTAGAACATTATTCTTTGGGTCAAAGGTAACTCTGCTTTATTCATCGTTTCAACATCAGTCGAATACTTTTTACATTTCGTCTGTTGCTCATCAACACTTTATATTCATGTGCTTATTCGATTCATACCGTTATTTAATTCATTTCGATCCTGATTATTATCCAATCCATATCGTGGAAGGAGTTCCTTATGAATACATTCGAAAGACCGGATACAAATACCTCTTTTTCTTTTTCAACTGATACTGCAGCTCTGGCAATATTCGATATGCAGGCGATTCATCACCGGATCACAGATACGCCCGACTGGTGGACAATTCCAGAAGACGAACTCGCCGAACTAAATCAGGGAAATATAGTTGTATGTCATCTACCTACAGATGGTACTTATGACGTTCAGCTTGTTCAGCAACTGACGGATACACAGGTGCGCTGTCATCTACATGTTCCATCCGGGCAAATATTTATCGGCGCCGGGGAAGATATCACTGGAGGAGATTTGCAGCCGGATGATCCGACTGTTGTATCCGGACAAATTATCACGCTGCCTCCCGGCAATTATGAGCTTTCTGTTCATCTCAATGATCACAAGATCCAGATATCATTTATCCCTGCCAGAGAACATCATAACTCGCAGATCGATTCTATTCGGCTCGGTTAAATATAGCAGTCTATCATCTAAAAATTCTGTATCATGTAAATCTTATATTCATCCTATGATATATATAACGATGGTTGATTCTTTCACTTTACTTATTCTGCAAGAAATATATTAAAAAAGCGTACAAACCGATTATTCATGACCGGTCTGTACGCTTTTATTTCATTCCAACAGCTAACAATATTGCATCGCTGTCACAATGATGGAATCTTTATTTGTATTTCGTTGAAATAACTGCTTTTCAGCCTGTATTTCATTTGTCCTGTTCATTGTAACCTGTACTGTACATCCTGCTCTTTTGAACCATTTACTCTTGTCTGCCATTGGATGGTCACCACATATTGTGCAGGATCATCCAGGCAACTTGAATCCTTTACCCAGTACTTCATGCGCATTGCTAATAATGACAAACGCATCCGGATCGACCGCTCGCACAATAGTTTTCAATCGACTGGCTTCATTTTGCCCGACAACAACCATGAATACCGTCCGGTCGTCGCCTGTATATCCACCCTGAGCGTTCAGCTTGGTGAGTCCACGATCCAGGTCATTCAGAATCGCCAGACGCATCGGTTCAATCTCATCAGAGATGATATAAGCCACTTTGGAGTTACTGAATCCCAGCTCCACCGCATCAATCATTTTACTCGTTACAAATAGACCGATCAGCGCATACAGTGCCTGTTCCGGCTTGAGCAGCAGGCCTGCCAGCAGAATAACTGTACCATCTGTCAAAATGACACAGAAAGACATGCTAAATCCGGTCAGTTTGTGTATAATCTGCGCCAGAATCGCCATTCCGCCTGTCGATCCCCGGCCGCGGAATACAATTCCCAGACCAATACCCACACCGATCCCGCCATACAGTGCACCCAGCAGTGGATTGGTGGTAGGCGCTGGCAAATCGCGCGTCAAATAAATAAACATGGGCAGTACAATGGTACCCAGCAATGACCGGATGCTCGCCTGATGCCCCAGCAGCAGATACCCTGCCACAAACAGTGGAATATTAAAGACCCACTGTGTATACGCCGGTTCAATCCCCATAACCTCCGAAGCAATAATCGAGATCCCTGCTACTCCGCCGGAAGCAATATGATTAGGCAGCAAAAACAGATTAAATGCCAGTGCCATGATACATGCTCCAATTACGATCAGTGCCGCATCCCAGCTATTACGCAGCGGTCCTGTCAGTGGAATCATTGGCGGCTTCCGCCTGCGTGCATTGGTCTGAGAAGATGTTGTCATCATATATTCATTCACCTATACCCCATAAAATTTGCATCAGTTGCCGAACAACCCTTACAGATCGCCTCTTCCTATTGAAGACACATACCTGTCGCGTGTTTTATTGTAGTGCATATTACTTATTTCTGAAAGAACATACGGCAAATAGGTGATACTTTAATCCGGGAGCGGGCCAACGCAGCTACGCAATCTTAGGCTGAATAACTGAGTAGTCACGCAACTATATTGTAATTAGTCCCTCCCTGTATAACTGTATAACAGCCTTATTATGCTGTCCATCCGCATATTATGCAAACTAAAAAAGCGACCTTCATCTACAAAAATGAAGGTCGCTTTTGATCATCAATCCATTTGCACTATATTTATCCTTTTACTGATCGACTTCAATTTTCAGCTGGCTGCGAAGATATCCATCGATAAATGGATTCAGATCTCCGTCCATCACAGCTCCGATATTCCCGGTCTCTACCTGGGTACGGTGGTCTTTGACCATGCTGTACGGGTGGAACACATACGAACGAATCTGGCTACCCCAGGCAATCTCGGATTGCTCACCGCGGATTTCATCCAGCTGCTTACGTTCTTCCTCGATTTTGCGCTCATACAACTTGGAACGCAGCATCGTCATCGCACGCTCACGGTTTTTGATCTGGGAACGTTCGGTCTGACAACTCACAACAACGCCGGATGGTAAATGCGTAATCCGGACAGCAGAGTCGGTCGTATTAATATGCTGACCACCGGCGCCGCTTGCACGGTACGTATCTACTTTGAGATCTTCCGTACGGATCTCGATCTCGGTATCGTTCGTAATCTCCGGTACCACATCACAGGATACGAATGACGTATGACGGCGGCCTGAAGAATCAAATGGAGAAATACGCACCAGACGGTGTACTCCTTTTTCTGCTTTCAGATAACCGTAGGCATTATAGCCCTTGATCAGCAGCGTCACGCTCTTGATTCCCGCTTCATCACCTGGCAGATAATCCATGACCTCTACCTTGAATCCACTCTTCTCCGCCCAGCGTGTATACATGCGCAGCAGCATGGAACCCCAGTCCTGGGACTCTGTACCGCCTGCACCCGGATGAAGCTCCAGGATCGCATTAAGCTTGTCGTACGGTTCATTGAGCAGCAGCTGCAGTTCGAACTCTTCCAGCTTTTTGACCAAAGCCTGTACGCCGGAAGTTACTTCCTTCGCCAGATCTTCGTCATTCTCTTCGTCTGCCAGTTCAACCATCAGACTGATATCATCATATTCCTGCTGCAGTTTGTTATACTGGTCTACCGATCCTTTGACTGCATTCATCTCTGCAATGACCGCCTGAGCCGATTCATTGTCATCCCAGAAGTCCGGAGCTGACATTTTCACTTCAAAGTTTTCGATCATTTCGTTTTTGAGATCTAAGTCAAAGAGACCCCCTAAGGTTGGATAATTTTTGAGCCATTTCACGCAGATCATGCTTTACATTCGGTTCGATCATGAACATTCACCTCTTCGTTAGTATGCGATTCCTTTATCCGAGAAAAGACACCCACGATAATGGTGAGTGTCTTTCGGTATCTTGTACAGCTTGGTTCGATTACCTGAATTATTTACGTCTACGGCGACGTTCTTCACGGGAAGGACGCTTTTCTGCCGATTCCGAGCTATTGGTGCTGACTTGGCTTGTATCTACAACAGCCTGACGTTCCTGCTGCGTCTGGATTTGCGCTCTCATCACATAGCCGGCAACTTCTTCCTGAATATCGGCCACCATTTGATTGAACATTTCAAATCCTTCAAACTGGTATTCACGCAGCGGATCGGTACCGCCATATGCACGAAGATGGATACCTTGACGAAGCTGTTCCATCGCATCGATATGGTCCATCCATTTACGGTCAACCGCGCGCAGAACAACCACTTTCTCGAATTCACGGATCGTTTCTTCGCCAATTTCTTTTTCACGCTGCAGATAACGCAGTTCTACACGTTCGAAGAGGTAGTTAACCATCTCTTCTTTTTCCTGCTCATGCAGCTCGGATTCACTGATTGCATTTTCGAGCAAGAAGTTATTGTTTACATAATCAGCCACTTCCTGAAGTTCCCAGTTCTCTGGAATATCATCATTACAGTGCACCTCAACCACACGCTCGATACAAGGTTTGATCATCTGCAAAACAACTTCGCGGATGTTGTCTGATTCCAGTACTTCACGACGCTGTTTGTAGATGATCTCACGCTGTTTGTTCATAACATCATCATACTGCAGGACGATTTTACGCATATCAAAGTTACTGCCTTCGACGCGGCGCTGTGCAGATTCCACGGCACGTGTAATCATACGGCTCTCGATTGGCTGATCTTCTTCAAAGCCCAGTTTTTCCATCATGTTCATAACATTATCCGCACCAAAACGCTTCATCAGCTCATCACCCAGAGATAGATAAAACTGGGTAGAACCCGGATCACCCTGACGACCGGCACGACCACGCAGCTGGTTATCGATCCGGCGGGATTCGTGACGTTCTGTACCGATGATGTGCAGACCGCCTACTTCCGCAACGCCTTCACCCAAGATAATATCCGTACCGCGTCCTGCCATGTTGGTAGCGATCGTTACCGTACCCGGCTGACCGGCACGAGAAATGATTTCCGCTTCTTCCGCATGGTATTTCGCATTCAGTACCTGGTGTTTGATGCCTTTGCGTTTCAGCATTTCGGACAGCAGCTCCGAGTTCTCGATAGAGACTGTACCAACCAGTACCGGCTGATTCTTCTCGTGGCGAATTACGATTTCGTCAACTACTGCACGGAATTTGCTTTGTACGCTCTTGTATACAACGTCTGGAGCATCTTTACGCTGGTTAACACGGTTAGTAGGAACCTGCAGTACTTCCAGACCATAGATTTTTTTGAACTCTTCTTCCTCGGTTTTGGCTGTACCCGTCATACCTGCCAGTTTTTTGTACATACGGAAGTAGTTCTGGAACGTAATCGTTGCCAGCGTCATGCTTTCGTTTTGCACATCGAGGTTTTCTTTGGCTTCAATCGCTTGATGCAGACCATCGCTATAGCGACGACCAGCCATCAGACGACCGGTGAATTCATCGACGATCAGAACTTCACCGTCAGCTACGACATAATCCACGTCACGGTGCATAATAGCATTGGCTTTGAGCGCCTGCACGACATGGTGGTTAACTGTTACATTGCTGTTATCATACAGGTTTTCCACACCAAAGAAGTTCTCGGCTTTTTCAACACCCGCTTCAGTCAGTGCTACGGATTTTACTTTGATATCTACTGTGTAGTCATCTTCGGCTTTGAGACTCTTCACGAAACGATCCGCTGCAAAATACAGTTCTGTCGATTTCTGTGCCTGACCGGAGATGATCAATGGTGTACGGGCTTCGTCGATCAGGATGGAATCGACTTCATCAATGATACAGAATTGCAGTGGACGCTGTACCATCTGTTCTTTGTAGAGCACCATGTTGTCACGCAGATAGTCAAATCCGAACTCATTGTTCGTACCGTATGTGATATCACAGGCATAAGCCGCCTGTTTCTCTTCATGCTTCATACCGCTGAGGTTGACGCCAACTTCCATACCCAGATAGTTGTAGATGCGACCCATTTGCAAGCTGTCCCGTTTGGCCAGATAGTCATTGACCGTAACGACATGAGCGCCTTTACCTTCGAGTGCGTTCAGGTAGACTGGCAGTGTACCTACCAGCGTTTTACCTTCACCTGTTCTCATCTCGGCAATCTTACCTTCGTGGAGAGCGATACCACCGACCAGCTGTACATCAAAATGACGCATGCCCAGTTGACGTTTCGAAGCTTCACGTACAGTAGCGAAAGCTTCAGGAAGCAGCTGTTCAAGCGTTTCACCTTTTTCCAGACGTTCGCGGAATTCTGCTGTTTTCCCTTGCAGTTCATCATGGGAAAGTGCTTCAAATTCCTTTTCCATATTGTTGATGATGTCAACCGTCTTCATGATCCGTTTAACATCACGTTCATTTGTGTCACCAAAGATTTTCTTAACGATACCTAGCATGGTTAACCCCTTTCGCGCTAAACAGAGATGGATTATTGAATAAATGGAAATTACACGACGCTTCCGGGGGATTATTCAATAACCTCAGTTGCAATAAATTGTACCAGTTTCAGGTAAAAGCCGCAACAAATCAGCTATTTCCGGAAGCAAAATCATATAATGCTGAAGCGGAATATTTTGCTTTGTATGGACTATTTTATTGGAAATTGCGCCCAAAATGTCTGGCGCTGATTGTAAGATATTTTGCTATGCAAAAATCACTTTTCATTAAACATCGCGTTTTAAATAACAAACGCTTAACACACTAAATTTCAATAGGGCCCAGGATAAATATATCCCGCGCCTGACGATATCCATATGATATTCATTACTGTAAATGCTAGTGCGTATACTTATACGTATAAAAAGCAGAAATGTTTCATTATGTGTGCGTGCAGTGAAAGCCAGCATTCAACGAAATCCCTTGATTTCACCAGCTTGCCGAGCCGTGGGACTGCAAGGCATCGGACAGGATTCGTCAGCTTTTTGCACTCTATATAGTATACTCCACTTTACGCCGGATTGCACTTTTTTCAGGGCTTTCCTGCCATGTTTCATTTTGCGGCAAGCAGATATTATCGGGAATTCAAAAAGCCCCGTCCAGTTAGACGAGGCTCCATTACATAGGCTTATATTATTCTTGTTCAATCAGGCCGTATTTGCCATCGTCACGACGATAGACTACGTTGACCTGCTGACTGTTAATGTTCGAGAATACGAAGAACGTATGCCCGATCAGATTCATTTGCAGAATCGCTTCTTCAACGTCCATCGGCTTCAGGAGGAAGCGTTTGTTACGGACGATTTCGAACTCATCGCTTTCCACTTCCACGTCTGCATCTTCGTCTACTGCCAGAGCAGCAGCAGTTGGATCTTCTACGAAGAACGCTTTCAGATTTTCGTCATTTTGACGGAACTTCCGGTTTAGCTTGGTTTTGTGCTTGCGGATCTGACGTTCCAGCTTGTCGACAACCGAGTCGATGGAAGCGTACATATCTTCACTGCGATCCTCCGCACGTAACAGCAGACCGGGGAGAGGAATCGTAACCTCAACGGTAAAGCGTCCGCGATTGGAGCTCAGTGTAACCATACCGTCGGATACGGGAGGTGAATCGAAATATCTTTCAAGTCTGTTGAGCTTTTTGTCCACATAATCTTTAATAGCATCTGTGACTTCAAAGTGCTGACCTCGAATAGCAAAATTCATAGAGCATTCCTCCTTTAGGGAATTATAACATAGATGTTAGCGGCAAGTAAAAGGAGCGTTAAAGGAAAGAAGCTGCAATTTATAACAAATTAGTGACCGACTGCTACAGCGTCTACTTAAGCTCGTTACAAGCCAGAACGTTATTGCGATGAGATGGATATGATGTATGCAATTGAAGGTCTATAACTATCCATCAGAGTACATATATTGTAGGGAAATTGGCAGTCGGTATAGATGGTTCTGCTTTCTTTTTAACCTGTTTTCCATAGATTGAATACGCTCCAAAACGGGTATATGGGGCAGATTTTTGCTTGACCTGCAGCATTTATGACGTCACGAATAGTTAAAGAAGTATATACAGAAAAAGACCCCGGAATGTACCGGAGTCTTAGCTAATTGTTCAAATGTAACCATCGGAATTACCTATGTAAGGTCGGCATGTGCCAGGGGATGATTATAATTTGATAACGTTAGCTGCTTGAGGTCCACGCGCGCCTTCGACGATGTCGAATTCTACAGATTGGCCTTCTTCAAGCGTCTTAAAACCTTCGGACTGGATTGCGGAAAAGTGTACAAATACGTCTCCGCCTTCGTCTGTCTCGATGAAGCCGTAACCTTTTTCTGCGTTAAACCATTTTACTTTACCTTGCATGCAATAACATTCCCTTCGTTATCAAATAAAGTAAGATCTCGCTTACATTTCTGAATATACCATCTCTGGTTGGAAAATGTCAATTGGAAGAGAAAAGGTTTTATTGTAATTATATTACATAAATTAAAAGCGTTTTTATATCACATATTTTGTGAAATAAACAGCTTTATAGCCTTTAAAACAATTTTCCTTGTAATGTTTTGAAGAGGTTATAAAAAAGAACACCATTACCCTAAAAGGATAATGATGTTCTTTTTTATTTTTTACGATCCATCAGCATACTATCTGCGGAATAACTCATTTCATAGGCGCTCCGTTGTGATTTGGCTACACTGCGTTGTGTAAGCCAATTAGCAGCTTCATTTTTCAACTCATGCATGCGACTGCTAATTACCTCGTCATAACTCAATATATGTTCAATTTGTTCTTTATCTGTTGATGTAATGGGATGTTCTTCAAAGTAATCATTTAAGCTGGCAATAAGACTTTCACGCTCACTTATGAATGTTTCCATATCTTCATAAGATAATTGGAATATACCCTGGGTCACTTGTTCAGTGACCTTACTTAATGCAGCAATTGGATTATCCATGTTTCGCTTCGCTTACAGCTGCAGGAGCCAATTTATTGGCTTCTACCCAAGTTTCACGTAAATCTTTGAGATATCCCAAAGCCTCTTCAGCCGAAGCTACATCTTTTTTGATGTTCGCTTGAATCAACAGGTAACCCATGTATTCATATAAACGATCCAGGTTTTCTGCTACGTCATAAGAACGGTCCAGACTTGCACGAAATTCACTTACGATAGCCTGTGCTTTTCCGAAATTAGTATTGGATTTTGCATAATCTTTTTGATTAATGCCATCAATTGCAGCAAGTGTAAAACGGATAGCTCCATCATATAGCATGATCAGCAATTGACCTGGAGAAGTTTGTACTGCGTTTTGACGATATTTTTCATATGGGGAAGAAATCATTTTTGCGTCCTCCTATATATCCGATAAATTAAGATTTTAGATAACCTGCTAGACTGGACGACTGGGAGTTAAGCTTAGATAAAGCACTTTCCATCGCACTGAATTGTTTGTAATAGCGCGACTCGACATCGTTTAACCGGCTTGTTAATGCATTAATTCGAGTGTTATAATCCGTCAATTCTTTAGCCATAATACTCTTTGTACTAAAGGCCGCATTCACATCTGTGCTCAGCTTGGATGTACCCGCTCGGTCATAGAATTTAGTTACAGTCTCATTTAACTTGTCATACAGCTTATTGAAAACCCCACCACTTGTATCTGCAGCAGAACCTTTTAGAGTAGTCATAACACCTTGAGGATTATTAGCGACCGCTTTTTTGAGTTTCTCTTCATCCAGATATAACTTACCACCCTCGCTATAACTACCTGTAGTAATCCCCATATCTGGAAGACTAACACCGCCAGGCACCTGACCAAGAGCTGATGTAATGACATTTCTCATATCCTGAAGAGCGGTTTTCAGAATGTCATCGCCTTTTAACATTCCGCTTTTTGCTTTAGTTGTCCAAGCAGTAATATCATCGTCACTCATCGATTTCTTTTGTTCAGATGTTAATGGTGCAAAATCTTTGTATTTGGACTCTTCGGTCTTTGTTTTCATTGTATTAAGCAAGTCATTATAAGCAGTAACAAATGCTTTTACGGTATCAACCACTTTGGTTGTATCTGTCTGTGTTGTAATATTAGTTGCTCCCGCTGAACCTGAGACAGCAAGAAAATTCATGGTAACCCCATTTAACGTGTTTGTATTGCTATTAAAGGTTAGCGGTGTACCATCAATGGTTGCTTTAGCTTTTGCACCTGTAAAAGAAAGACTGGTTCCATTAACTGTTACTTCAGCTTTTGTTCGATCATCTGGATCAATAATATTACTAGGATATCTTTCACTAATTTTGCTCAAACTCAGGAAACTTTGGCCACTATCTGCATTATCTAAATTTAATGTGCCACCAAATTCTTTAGCATTAATCGAAAATTGACCTGTAACTTCATTAAATGTTGCTGATGCACCAGCTTTACTATTACTGTTGATTTTGGATATTACAGCAGAAAGGGTCTCGGTAGATTTAAAAGTAAGATTTTCACCATTAATACTTACCGTGTAATCATCTGTGTTACCACTTAATTGTCCAACAGTAGTCGCTGTTGTAACCTTTCCATTCCCTGCATTAGTAGTAAGGGCAGCACCAGTAGCAGTAGCTTTAGTCGCTAATTGACCAATCGTAACATTCATCGGGATTCCGCTGGCATCCGCATTTGCAGTAGCTGTCATTGCACTTGTATTGCCGGCTACTACTGCTTTTTGCGCGTTTAAAGATTCACTTTTTTTGAATTCGAATAATTTATTCTGCCGGAAGTCAACCAGTTTACTGTTAATTTCGCGGTACGAATCACGTTTCCATTCCAGTACCTGTTTATTTTGATTGAGTTTATCCAACGGTATACGTTGAGCTGCCATAAGCTGCTTAACAATACTGTCTGTATCCATCCCAGATGCTCCGCCGCTTACACGCAGAACAGATGAAGCTGATGTCATGTAGGACATATAATAGCCTCCTTCATAGTATTTATTTTAGTTTATTTCGATGCTATTTCATGAGGCTAGGACACGTTGGTACATAAGCATACGTTATCTTTATACTTTTTTGTCTACCAAAATACCGGCAATTTTCATCATGTTAGCTACCAGATCCAGAGTTTTCTCTCTTGGCACTTCTCTGATCACTTCGCCAGTTTCCTTGTTTAGTACTTTTACCATGATACTGTGAGTATCTTTGTGCATACTTACTTCAAGAGCGGTTTCCGGACCAGCAAGAGTTTTAAAGGCAGTATCCAATCGACGCATCAATTCCTCTTCACCGACAGGCAGTACAGCTCCTTGCTTTTCAAGCTGCTGCATTTGACTCAGACTTGTAGTAGCTGCCAGACGTTCTTCAACCGTTTTGGAATCGGAAGAAGACTGATGAGCTGGGGCCGGAGCAGCTGTATAAGTATTATTGGATGAGAAGGAAAACTGGATATTCATGATATTCCACCCTTCGCTAAGCTATTTATTATTTATATCGGTTAATACAGAAGTTAGGTTTAGAGAAAATATAAATAAACTTTAAATCCAAACAGCAATCTTTTAATCATTAAGTCATTACTACATAGGGGTATCCTTGTTGTTGAATAAGAATTCTTATATCAACTACAGACAACTCACCTTCGTCGGAAATAGTATGAAAATGTTTACCATTGTCTTGCAAGCCAATT
This sequence comes from Paenibacillus shenyangensis, assembly GCF_000346635.1. NCBI lineage: Bacteria > Bacillati > Bacillota > Bacilli > Caryophanales > Paenibacillaceae > Paenibacillus > Paenibacillus shenyangensis. The sequence continues at coordinate 6,298 of NZ_AOIG01000033.1, read as the reverse complement.
AATAGTTCTACAAAAGGGTCCCAGTCTTTTTGAAGCATTCCTTTATTTAATTCAAAGATTAGGACTTTTATTTTGTTAGATATTATCAACTTTTCCATTCCTATAAAGGCTTGATACTCTCCACCCTCTATATCTATTTTGAGAAAATCAATTTGTTGTAAATCATCAAACATGCTGTCCAAGTCAATAGCATCTACTTCTACTTTTTCAAATTCATCATTATAATTTTTCTTATATTCATCACTGTGGGGATTGATAGAGCTATTCCCCATAAATTTTGTCGATACATAAAAAGACAGCGAAGTTGCTTTGGAATAAACAGCACTGTTATATATAGAAGTTCGGTCATGTAAATAATTTATAGATAAATTATCGAATAAATATTTATATATTTCTCTATTTGCTTCAAATGAATATACTTTACCATTGGAGCCTACCAAGTAGCCAAACAGTATAGAAAAATAGCCTATATTAGCACCAACATCAACTACTACATTTTCTGGCTTTACATTTTGCACCAAAAATTTAGTTAATGCTACTTCCAAACTTCCACTAATTATTAAATCCGGACTCAGACTAAGATCTTGAGAAGGTATTATAAGCTTCCCACCAAATATAGGTGATACCAACATTTTCCCATTCCCAATATAAGTACCTCTCATTCTCATAATCCCCTTTATCTTAACGTTTTATTTTCTTAATTCACTTCATTAGCCTGAATATAATTTAATACATATTTCGTGAATTTTTTAGCTCCAGCTTCATTTAAATGCGAAACATCATAAAAATCTTGATCATTAAATAAATCTGAGGTAAACAAATTTATAAAATCAATATTATAAACGTTTCTTAGGTCTGTGATTTTCTCAAGAAACTCTGTCTCAATACGTTTAGAAAAATGCGAGTAATAATGAGCACTTGTAGGACAAACTACAAGAATAGGCTGTATATTATGCTTCTGGAGCATTTCAATATATTCCTTTAAGATATTGAAATTATTTTCTACTGTCTCAGGATAATTTTTGTTACTATCTCTTTCAGCAATTTCCCTTCCTTGTTCTATTTCTTTGTCTCCCATTACCGCAGCAATATATTTATACCACCAATTATCATCTTTCTCTCTAAGAAGGTAGAACAGGTTTTCCGAGAAATTTTCAATTAAAACATCGCTAGGTAGATCGGTATGCATAGAAAACAAATCGTCCTTTTCGAACAAAGAAGAATACATTGGCAATCGATGTTTTTTACTTTTGCTTTTAGATAAGTCGTATTCGAAGCTATAGTAACTAAGACCAATTATCGCAAATTTCAGTTTATTAGAAGCATAATTTTCAGTAATTAATTTTGCCCAATTATAATCTTGACGAATATCCTGGCTAGACACAGCAACATTTGCTACTTTTAATGGTTGCAATTCCTGAGTGTTGAAAGCTACTTCAGCATAAGAAAGACCTGTAATGAATCCATCCAGTTCTTCTTTTAATTCCTTTAACTCTGCATATGCTTTATATATTTCATAATCATAATTGGAATTTATATACGCTATCAAATCAAAAGTAGGATGGTTAGTGGTAACATGCAAATTATCAGTATTTATAATATAGTGATATGGTAACGCACTTAAATTTTCTTCTATTAGTATTGGCATATCTTCTATCGTTTGTCCTACATAGTTATTATCATTCGTCAAATAAGCAACAACTCTATATTTATCAGTATTAATAAGTTTATGGATATTAACTGATAGATAGTTTATTCCACTAATGACTAGATTTTTCTTTTTAGTTATTTGAGTACTGTATTCATAAAATGCATTCTTAAATTCTTCGAACAATGGATTTAAAACTTTCTCATAAGTATTGAAGATAGCCTCAATTTCTACATCATTATTATAATTGACTATCATTTCTTCTAAGTTGTAAGCTATATCATTAATAAGACTTATAATTTTATCATCGTGACTATTAATCAGCTCTTTTTCAATAAGCTTATTTAATAAAACAACCCCGTCTACTACCAAATTGGTAGTATTTATTAATTTTTCATTTTCATTAATTAGACCTTTGCTTTTTTGCACATCTTCTATTACGATCTTAAGATCAACTACTAGTCGTTCAATATTGTATAAACTTTTATAATCATTTTTCATTTTATGCTCCTTATTTATATATTTGATCAAGATCAAAGCATAGAAACAGTTGATGAATTTCATCAGCGTTCCTATGCTTGTTTGATATCTTTACTCTTTTATTCTTGCCAAAGTAACAAATTGGGTTTTTCATCCAATATTGATGCATAATGTTTAGTTGTAAAATCATTTTTTTCTGTATCTAACATTTGATAACGATTATACTTGTCAATTCTTTCTTCATGTCTACTCCACCCCAAGTGCTTGAGTCTAAGTGACGAAACCGCATTAGAACCTATATCAAGAATATTTTTAGGGAAACGACCACAATGCTGCTTAGCTTCTAACCATTCATAATCATAATTGCCATCATACTTAATTAAAAATGGTCTTTGAGTTTTATGAGCAAACCAATATTCATCATCACGATAGTGTTCCTTATCCCACATATCATAAAGTGGAAAACTAATTGTAGAAAAATCTTTTTGATGAATTAAAAAGTGGATTTCCTTGCTGAATTTCTTTTCAAAAATCTCATCGGCATCTAAGTTTAAAATCCAATCTGGTTCCTCTTCAAGAGTAGCCTGCCATTGCTGTTTTCTAAGTGTAACTTCATTACTAAATTTGGAAATGGGATTTTCTATGATTACTAATTTCCCATTGGATAAAACTTTTTTGCATATTTCGATACTTTGATCTGTACTACCATCATCTATGATTACTGCACTATCAATATAATTCGAATGTTCTTGAAGAACTTCTTCCAGAAAACGTCCAGCTTCGTTTTTTATAATCATGGATAAGGTTAATTTTTCCGGCTTTTTATGCTCATTATAACTAGCAGCAACCTTATATTCTCCTACCACTTCAAAAGACATGATTTTATAGTTTTTAGCTTCCTCCATTACTTCACAATAACAGGTTAGATGAGATTCACTACGTTCACCTTTTTGAAGTATATAATTATGCAAAGTAAATTTAATATAGTGCTTATTTGTTTTTTCATCATAAGATGCGTATTCCAAGTTTTCTACAAATGCATTTACTTTGGTATGAGCTGTAGCATGCAGTGCTTGTTGCGATTCGATCTCTATATTCAGTTGTTTACGCATATCAATTGAAAAATAATTCTCCCAAGGTAAAGAATACCCTCTATCATAATGATAAGTACCTAAAGCTTTCATACCCAGACGTACAACTTCTTTTGCCTGAATCTGTACATTTGCAATATCTGCTTTGCAGGCTTGTTGTTTAAATTTCACTATACCGCCAAGATCTTCATCTCTGTAAATATGATAAGCAGGATAATGAGTATCCACAAACAGATCTATTCCGATTGCTGCTGCTCGTACACAGAAGTGTCTATCTTCTCCCCAAAAACTCAAGTTTTTGATTTTATCGAAGCTTACTCCTTTTTCGATCGCAGACTTACTAATTAAAGTACAAGCTCCGAGCCCTCCTACTTCATAGACACCAGGAATTCTCATTTTGTTTACAAACTCATTTTCTCTTCTAACCGCTTCTTCATGTGTTAATTGCTCATTCCGATTTTTATAAAACATACCGTACTCATCCACTAACCATACCTGTGGCAGTTCTGGAAAACCAGGCTTCCACTTTGTCCAAAACACTTCAGAAACAACTTCTTTATTTAAACTAACCAGATGTTTGATAGTAACCGGGTTAAGAACAATATCCGAATCAATTAAAAATAGATAATCATAATTAAACTCTTTGGTAATTTGAATCATCATGTTCTTCAATTTTGCGACTTTCCAAATTAATTGATCATTCCAGTAATGAGTATTATCATCTCTGAAGTAGTTTTGCTCAAGTTCTTCTTCATTCTTATAAATGATTACATTTTTATTCTCCAATGAGAATGTATTCAGCATTTGACTTGATTTCACTTCATCATTATCATCTACAAATAAATAGCTTACTTCCAATTCTTCTTTATCTATTTCAGATAATGATTTCAAAAACTCTTTGAGTATATGACTTTTTTGTTTGATAGGACTACCAATCAATATTTTAGGTTTGTGCATTCTATTCACCTCGTATATTATTTGTCTACTTCGCTCATCAGCCAGTCGGATAAAGGAAATTTCTTTTGAGCTTCTTCTACGATAGCTTTCTCTTTGGTTGTATCTTCTGTACTTCGCAGCAATGTAATAACGCGTTCATAAGAAGAATATACTGGAGCTATTTCTAGGAGATTAAAGTAAAACAATTGTCCATCTTCCATGTATCCAGAATTTAAGCAGATATCGCCTAATAAACGATTAACGTCTACGTCTCTCTTTTTTTGTGAATACAAAGGTACTAAAAGATCAATAGCTGCTTCATTGTATCCATGATAGAACAACAATTTACCTAGTTGGGTCTTGAATGGCAGTTCCTGATTCTCTAACTTATTGAGTATAGTTTGAAAAGTATCAAACTCTTTCAGATAAATAAACTTGTCAAAGATAGAGATTATGAGTTGCTGGAATTGAGATGAAGTATTACGAATACTGATCGAATTCTCTGTTAGGAGTTTTCTTAATAATTTATATTCTTTCTCTGCTAAATTAATAATATCTTTGAGATCTGCTAACAGACTTTCATCTTTCAGCAAAAATGATAATGTAATAATATCATTCGTATTTTCTGCCTTGGATCCTGAATATAGATTCCATTTATCTCGAGCCAATTCGTATTCTCCAAACGCTTGATGTGCTACTGCTTGTATCTGTAATCCCACATCAATTTTGTACAGCGTCAGATAATCTTGTAATAGCGGATGGCTTATGGTATACAGTACATCCATCAACAGCTGCAATTCACTTGTTTGAGTTATTTTATACATATAACTTAATTCTGCTTTAACTTCATCATTGGATTTATTTATAAGATAGGCTATTTCGAAATACTTGTTTAGTATAGGAGCGAAGTCTTTTTTTATCTGTAGGGCTTTCAAAATATATTCATATGCCTTTTCAAGTTCACCCTGCTCCTGATAGAGCTCTGCAAGATGATATTGTGATACGTAACTCGTTATACCTTCATTGGAAAAAGCACCTTCATCGTTCATTTCGAGGCATTTAAGCCATGCTGACTCAGCATCTTTTAAATAACCAGATGCTTTGTATGCTCTGCCTAAAATATGCATCAGTGTAGCATCCTCAGCATATACTTTTACAGTATCATACATAATAGTTAATGCTTCTTCTGGACGTTCTAATTGCAATAGACTCTCTGCTAATTTTCTTAACAGCTCTGACTGATACATCTTATCTTTACTGCCAGGATACGCTTGTTGAAAATACTTTACTGCCTTTTCAAATTCTCCAAAATTCATATAAAGTTTAGCAAGGTTATACAAGTTATAACTTGTCGGATTTTCCTTTACTTCGGCCAGCATAATAGGCAAATTACGATTATCCTTATTTTTTCCAATCATAGCTTCATTTGTATAACCAGTATGTTGGATAATGAATTTGGTCTCACCACGAGTTAATTGAGCCTCTATATGATCAATATCCAAATGCTCATGCAATCGATTCTTATAGCGTAATCTGGATTCATTTTTGAATAAACGTATAGCTGAATGGCTGAATGTTCTGCCATCGCTCATAAAGTTTCTAATTTTGCTTAAATAAAAGTCTTTTTGCCCTTTTAGTTCAGATTGTAGATCAGTGTTTTCTTCCAGATACTCATCAGCATCCAACATTAAAATATAATCTGCTTGAGTCTGCTCCAATGAATAGTTACGAGCAGATGCAAAATCATTATTCCATACATAGTTATATATTTTAGAAGTATACTTTTGTGCAATCGCTAATGTACTATCTGTTGATCCTGTATCAACAATAATTATTTCATCTACACAGCCACGCACACTATTTAGGCAGCGGTCCAATACATCTTCTTCATTTTTTACTATCATGCATAATGCTACAGACAACTTCATAATTCGCCCCCTGATTCTTATAGAGATTTAGCTTCATAACAATAAGCTCTTATGATATCTTTATCGGATATAATTACATTTATTGTTAGGGGATACAGTTGAAAAAAAAAGCCGAGCCCTATATAGGACTCGGCTTTTTTTTCTATTAACGAAGCAATTGCAGTACGCCTTGTGGCTGCTGGTTTGCTTGGGACAACATCGCTTGTGCTGCTTGG
>NZ_AOIG01000032.1:0-67368 GCF_000346635.1 Paenibacillus shenyangensis | reverse complement strand
ATTCTGTCAACATCTTTTTTTGATGTTTTTTTCGATTCTTTTTAGAAAAGAATTTCACGAATAAGTTGTTAATAAGACTTATACATAAGACTATATCACGTCTTTATATTCGACGTCAATACCCTTTTACCGATTTTTATATTTATTTATATATAGGCTTGGATTTATATTTCTTTACTTTACTTTAAGTAGTGAATAGATAGCAAAAGGACTATTAGTTAAAATTTTATATCCCTATATTATTTTGCCTTATGTTATTTTATTGTTCTATTTTAGATCGTTGAGTACATGCTCTTTATATATCTAATGTGTATTATAGAAGATTTTTGTTATGTATTTTTATTTTAAGGTTTCTAATACTATTTTAAGTAGTTGATGTTCAGAGCATCTTGATTTGATAATAGCTTTTACTAGGAGGGTGAGATCAGACCTTCTATTTCGTAATAATTAAGAGGAGAGCACTGGCTAATGCTTTTAAGGTATAAAGATCTTCTGATGATTCGAATATTCCTTTCTATCAGCCGCACTGTATTGCTACTGTGGCTTTATCTTCGATTTGCAAAACTTCTATCCTTATACCTAAGCACCAGACAACAAAAAGCCAATCTATATTTACTCTACAGGATGATATATATATTTGTTATATAAGCACTGCTATATATGTAGGTTATGATCCTCTATTGAATTATAAATGGCCTTTCTGGAAGCTACTATGAGTTTTACTCGATGATCGTGATCCGAGAAAACGATACAGCATGCTGTTGCTTCGATACATTCGTGTACTGTATATAGTTAGGTTACTGTGTGGGTAAGCGAAGTGGCTATCGTTGATGGCTGAGTCATTTTCACCGAACGCTTCGGAAATGAGTCACTTTAGCACATGATAAGGCAAAGAATAGAAGAACAATTCTCCATATGGATAAGCAGCTTGTAGAGAGGTTATTCTTCAGCCAGGAGAAATTGAAATTCTTTATTGATCAAGACCACCCGTTTAGAGTAGTATTTTTCGAAATTCACTTGATGTACAGCATGAGTTGGCCGAGATTCATTTTTTTGTTATTTCTTATTGTTGTTATAAAAGAAGTGGAAATCGCTGTAATAGCTCCCTTACCAATCTCATCCATCATAAAAGCACATCAAATCTCCAAATCAAATGTCATTCGGATTTCACCTTTGCAAAGTAGCAATTCTCCCTCTTGTTACACATACATCGCTATTTCGTTTTATACTAGGCTTTTATTCTTCCACTGCTACCATAGATATTATGCAACCTCTCTTTCCTTAATCCGATCATAAAGATTCACTATTGTGAATCACTTATTGTAAGCTCCATCTATTTAACATACTTTCTATCTATAAAGTTCTAACAACTTGATTCATCAGAGTTATATGTATTTTTTATCTACTTTCAATCTATTTCACCCTATTAAGTTAGTCTTCTGCTTGGTTGGGCAACTTCGATGTAAGAAAAAAACCTCTAAAACCTTATTTTGCAAAGGTTCTAGAGGTTAAAAAATAACATTATGATCATAATCTGCGTCGGTTCAGGCCGATGGTGATCATTTTGTTCTCTGAATGTATTTACTTTTGCACAAGTTACTGCGCTTATCTTATTCTTCTACATCTTCTGCAGGAGAAGCATCCGGTTCAGGGAAATCATTGGTTTCTTCAATCGTCTCAACAATGGTATTTTCCATTGCCTGCTCTGCTTCTTCCAATTCATCCTCTTCCGGCTCTTCATTTTTGTTGGTACGGCAGATGGTTGCTACAGAGTCGTCTTCACGGATATGAATCAGACGCACGCCCTGCGTATTACGACCCATTGTAGAGATACTTTCCATATCCATACGAATCAGCGTACCACTGGTAGTAATAATCATCAGATCTTGATTATCCTCAACTACTTTTAGTCCTGTGAGCTGACCATTTTTGTCTGTTACGTTCATGGTTTTGATCCCTTTACCACCACGTGTCTGCAGACGGTATTCTGCGCCAGGTGTACGTTTACCGTATCCTTTGGCTGTGACAATGAGTACTTTGAGATCATCATTAATAAGATCCATACCCACTACAGAGTCGCCTTCATCCAGGGTAATCCCTTTGACACCGGTCGCGCTGCGTCCCATGGAACGTACGTTATTCTCATTAAAGCGAATCGACATACCGTAGGCTGTACCCATAACGATATCCTGCTGTCCATCTGTCAGCTTCACTTCGATCAGTTCGTCATCTTCACGCATATTAATAGCGATCAGACCGCCTTTACGAATATTCGTGTAGTCATCCAGACGTGTCTTCTTCACTACACCCTGCTGGGTAGCGAAGAACAAGTATTGATCCCCTTCGAAGTTCTCGACCGCAATAACCGCGTTAACGGATTCACCCTGTTCGATCTGAATCAGGTTGATAACTGGTGTACCACGTGCAGTACGACCCAATTCCGGAATCTCGTATGCCTTGATCCGGTATACTTTACCTTTGTCGGTGAAGAACAGCAGATGGTGGTGAGAGTTGGTTACGAATAGATGCTGGACAAAGTCCTGATCTTTCATATCCACACCCATTACACCGCGTCCGCCGCGTCGCTGACTGCGGTAGGTAGTAACTGGTGAACGTTTGATATAACCGGTATGCGTGACGGTAACAACAACCTCTTCCTGTGGAATCAGGTCTTCGTCCAAAATGCTTTCTTCGCCAATCGTAATCTCGGTACGGCGCTCGTCTCCAAAGCGTTCTTTGAGCTCATTCAGTTCTTCACTGATGATCTCCAGAACACGGGATTCATTGGCCAGAATATCACGATATTCTCCGATCATACGCAGTAGCTCGTTATATTCGTTCTCGATCTTGTCGCGTTCCAGGCCAGTCAGACGCTGCAGACGCATATCCAGAATCGCCTGGGCTTGTTCCGGACTCAGTGAAAAGCGTGCGATCAATCCTTCACGAGCCGCTTCTGATGTCTGGGAAGCACGGATCAGCGCAATAACATCATCCAGATTATCCAGTGCAATCCGCAATCCTTCCAGAATATGAGCACGGGCTTCCGCCTTTTTGAGCTCAAACTGGGTACGACGACGAATGACTTCGATCTGATGCTGAATGTAATGATAAATAACTTCACGCAGACCAAGCAATTTCGGTTCATTATTTACAATCGCCAGCATATTCACACCAAATGTGGACTGCATAGCTGTGTGTTTGTACAGGTTGTTCAATACAACACTAGGATTCACATCACGACGGAGCTCGATCACGACCCGCATACCGTTACGGTCGGATTCATCACGCAGATCCGTAATTCCTTCGATGCGTTTCTCCCGTACCAGTTCAGCAATCTTCTCTACCAGACGAGCTTTGTTCACCTGATAAGGAAGCTCGTTCACTACAATACGAGCCTTGTTGTTGTTTTCTTCGATGGTAGCTTTGGCACGCATGGTAACAGCGCCGCGTCCTGTCTGATACGCTTGGCGAATACCGGAGCGCCCCAGAATATAACCGGCCGTCGGGAAATCAGGACCATGGATATAATCCATCAGTTCCATCGATGTAATCTCCGGATTCTGGATCATCGCCTGAACACCATCAATGACCTCGCCCAGATTATGAGGAGGAATATTGGTAGCCATACCTACCGCGATACCCGATACGCCATTTACCAGCAGATTCGGATAACGTGCAGGAAGAACAATCGGTTCTTTTTCTTCACCATCATAGTTGGGAGCAAAGTCGACTGTTTCCTTGTTGATATCACGCAGCATTTCCAAAGCCATTTTGGACATACGGGCTTCGGTATAACGCATAGCTGCTGCCATATCTCCATCAATCGAACCAAAGTTACCATGACCATCTATCAGCATATAACGCATCGAGAAATCCTGCGCCATACGTACCATGGTCTCATATACAGCAGAATCACCGTGTGGGTGATACTTACCGATAACTTCACCGACGATTCTCGCCGATTTCTTGTACGGTTTGTCCGGTGCCATGCCCAGTTCCGACATTGCATATAAAATACGCCGGTGTACAGGCTTCAATCCGTCACGCACGTCAGGCAAAGCCCGGCTGACGATGATGCTCATCGCATAGTCCATAAAGGACTCGCGCATCTCTGTACCAATATCCCGGTCTTTAATTTGCGAAATATTCTCTTCCGCCATGCTAAGCTTAGCCTCCCTTATTGCAGCCTTCGTTTGCACAAATGGATGCTCATCGACTGAATACCGAATGTTTAGCTTCGTATTCACTCTTTGTATGAAAATAAGTTTCTTGTCACCAGATTGGGGTTGAAAATCGTTACATGGTGCGGTGTTACATACACTATGGATGCCTACGGCTACATCACTTTATTATACCATTTTTCTGCAATTCTGTCCTGTATTTTGACGTTATTTCGCATGTATTTGCTGTAAAAAATGATAAATCGGATGCTTCCTTTCCTGAAACAACAAAAGCTAATGAAAAGAGCATCCGCAGCTTCGCGGATGCTCTCTGTAATTTGCATAATTACACTACTGCATACTGATTATTCGTTTATAAACGGATGCATTAGAAGTCGAGGTTTTTAACGTACTTGGCGTTTTCCTGAATGAAATCGCGTCGTGGCTCTACGTTATCGCCCATCAGCGTATCAAAGATAGCGTCTGCCAGAATCGCATCCTGGATGCTGACCTGCAGCATGATGCGGCTCTCCGGATCCATGGTTGTTTCCCACAGCTGGGTCGCATTCATCTCTCCCAGACCTTTGTAACGCTGTACGTTAAACTTGGCATTCTCACCAAAGCCGGCAATAATTTCATCGCGCTCTTTTTCAGAGTTCGCATAAACTGCTGTTTTATTGCGTTCTACCTTGAACAGCGGCGGCTGAGCGATATAGACGTAGCCTGCTTCAATAATCTGACGCATGTAGCGGTAGAAGAATGTCAGCAGCAGCGTACGAATATGGGCACCATCGACATCGGCATCGGTCATGATGATGACTTTGTGATAACGGGCTTTGGACAAATCGAACTCATCGCCAATTCCTGTACCCAGCGCTGTAATGATTGCACGAATCTCGGCATTACCCAGAATGCGATCCAGACGTGCTTTCTCTACGTTGAGGATCTTACCGCGCAGCGGCAAAATCGCCTGGAAATGACGATCGCGTCCCTGCTTGGCCGAACCGCCTGCAGAGTCACCCTCAACGATATACAGTTCACTGATCGAAGCATCTTTGGAGGAGCAGTCTGCCAGTTTACCCGGCAGTGCACTAACTTCAAGTACGCTTTTACGACGTGTCAATTCGCGTGCCTTGCGGGCTGCTTCACGCGCACGGGATGCCTGCAATGCTTTGTCCAGTACCCGGCGGGCTACAGAAGGATTCTCATTCAGGAATTCCTGCAGCTTCTCGGAGAACAGGGATTCCACAATACCGCGAACTTCGCTGTTACCCAGCTTGGTCTTGGTCTGTCCTTCGAATTGAGGCTCCGGAATCTTGACGGAAATGATTGCTGTCAGACCTTCACGTGCGTCTTCACCAGTCAGATTGCTGTTGTTGTCTTTGAGCAGTCCGTTACGACGTGCATAGTCGTTAATGATCCGCGTCAATGCACTCTTGAAGCCGGATTCGTGTGTACCGCCCTCATGCGTATTGATGTTGTTGGCAAAAGAATAAATATTCTCGGTATATCCTTCGTTGTACTGCAATGCGATCTCTACCTGAATCTGATCACGTGTACCTTCGACGTAGATCGGCTGTTCGCTAATCACTTCGCGATTCTGATTCAGATACTGCACGTACTCGATAATACCGCCATCGTATTTGAAATGATTGGACACGCCTGTACGCTCGTCTGTCAGCGTCATGGCGATTCCTTTATTCAGGAAAGCCAGCTCACGGATTCTGCCAAGCAGCGTATCATAATCATAAACGGTTGTTTCTGTAAAGATCTCTGAATCGGGTCTAAAGGTAACTGTTGTTCCTGTACCTTCGTCCTCTGTCATATCACGCAGAACCTTGATATCGTACATTGGAGCACCGCGTGTATATTCCTGCTGGTGTACTTTGCCTTCTGTTTTGACGACAACGCGTACATGCTCGGACAAGGCGTTCACAACGGATACACCAACACCGTGCAGACCGCCGGATACTTTATATCCGCCGCCGCCAAATTTACCACCGGCATGGAGGACAGTCATAACGACTTCAAGTGCGGAACGTTGTGTTTTGGCTTCTACACCTACTGGAATACCGCGTCCGTTATCTACAACGGTTACGCTGTTATCTTCATGGATGGTTACTTCGATATGATCACAGTACCCTGCCAATGCTTCGTCAATACTGTTATCTACAATTTCCCAAACCAGATGATGAAGTCCCTTGGAGCTGGTCGATCCGATATACATACCCGGACGCTTACGAACCGCTTCCAAACCTTCAAGCACCTGTATCTGACTGGCATCATAAGCCGGTTGATTCATCGACATGCTGTTTTCACCTACTTCTATATTTTAAGACAGCCGGAGTCGCCAGCTGTATCTATGCATTCGCAAAAAAGGTATTGGTACGTTTCTTGAGTGTAGCCGAGGAAATGGGGGAGTAATATACTTTGTTCTTGGTTACGACAATGGATTTGGGCTCTTCTTCGCCAATTGCTTCGACTTTTTTGTCTTCGTGGGCAAAGCTGACGAACTGCTTGGAGATTTTGGAAGACTTCTCTATCGATATATCAAAAATGGCAATAAGCTCGGAAAAGCGAATAATCTTCTCGCCGCCCAGGTGAATATACATGGAATAATCCTCCCTTTATTTCTCCACATGTCCTTGATGGACATGAAAAATCTGCGCTTCCTTCAGACGGCCGGCATTGATACTCTCTATTCCGGTCGCTGTTATGAAAGTCTGCACTTTATCCTGGAACGTCTCGATCAGCTGAGTCTGACGGTACGGATCCAGTTCGGACAAGACATCATCCAGCAAAAGAATCGGATATTCTCCGATCTCTTCGTGTATTAATTCGATTTCAGCCAGTTTCAGCGATAAAGCGGTGGTACGCTGCTGGCCCTGGGATCCAAAAACAGCGGCTTCATTCCCGTTAATATGAAAGGTAAGATCATCGCGGTGAGGACCTGCCAAAGTCGCGCCACGCCGATATTCCTGTTCTTTCACTTGTGATAATTTTATCATAAATTGCTCAAATAAGACAGCTTCATCTTCTTCTTCCACCCCGCCGAAGGAAGGAACATATGACAGAACAAGTTTTTCCTTGCCACCAGTTATCCCCATGTGGATATTTTCTGCCCAACCCTGAAGCTTGTGGATAAACTGTTTACGCTTGCGAACGATTTTGACACCATGTTCAACCAGTTGCTCATTCCAGATATCCAGCATCGTGGCATCCTTGCTGCCGGCACTCCACGATTGCTTGAGGTAATTATTACGCTGAACGAGTATTTTTTGATACTGCTGCAGATGGTACAGATAGCTTGGCTGTACCTGTCCAATCTCCATGTCGAGAAAACGACGGCGTATACCCGGAGAGCCTTTGACGATCTCCAGATCTTCGGGGGCGAACATGACAGCATTGATGGTACCGATAAAATCGCTTAACTTACGCTGCTCAAGGCCGTTAATTTTGGCTTTTTTGCCTCTGGATGAGAAATTCAGTTCCAGTTTGACATTGCCGTATTTTTTCTCGGCTTCGCAGGTGATTCTGGCATTGTCGGCGCCAAAGGAAATTAGTTCTTTGTCTTTATTGGTCCGGTGGGATTTAGACAGAGCCAGCACAAAAAGAGCTTCGATCAGATTGGTCTTGCCCTGTGCATTTTGCCCGATGAATAGATTGACGGGGGAAAAGGAATCCAGCTGGATATTCTCGTAATTACGGTAATTCTGCAGACTGATCTGATTAATAAACATGGATAAGATCCTCCGGATTATTGTCCACTTTGAACTTTGAAAGACCCCTCGCCTTGTACCTGTACTTCATCGCCAGAATACAGCTTGCGTCCACGGCGTTCTTCAATTTCTCCGTTTACTTTTACCATTTGCTCCTGCAAAAGGGCTTTGGCACTTCCTCCTGTAGATACGCAGTCCGCCAGCTTCAAAAACTGATCCAGCTTGATATATTCGGTGGAAATCGAAATATTTTTCATGAATAAATAACCGTCCTTTCAATGACAGATGGGCGTAAATAGACGCCAGTAGGGATGAATAGAATAGCCAGGTCTCTTTGCATCTTGTACTAGTGATTGTCGCACTATTACAGACAGGATGCAAAGTACCCGGCTATTTTACAGAATGCATGACCTGCCTGCCGGAGAATGACCTGTTGTCCTGGTCCGACAGACAGCCTGATATAGTTAATCCGGAAATAGATTACAAATACCGGAGATTAGTTGGTTGTACGGTACGGCAGAATGATATACAAACTGCGGCTCTCATCCAGTGGTTTGATAATAATCGGACTCATAATGCCTGTAAACTGGATCGAAAGCTGCTCACTCTCGATGACTTTGAGCACATCAAGCATGTATTTGGAGTTGAACGAGATGCGCAGCGGTTCGCCTTCAAATCGGGCAATGTCCAGCTGCTCGGTTACACGTCCGAGTTCGGAAGAACTGGAAGAGATTTCTACAGCGCCATTTTCCAGCGTCTGCATCCGCACGATATTGGTTTTCTCTTCGCGGGACAGCAGGTATGCACGGTCGATCGAATCAGCCAGCTTTTTAGTATCGATCACCAATTCGGTTTTGAAGCTGGTCGGAATAATTTTGGAGGTATCTGGATAGGTACCATCCAGAATGCGCGAGTAGAACAGTACACGGTCAATTTTAAATAATACCTGATTATCGGCTACAACGATATCCAGTAACTGATTTTGGTCAGGAATAATTTTGCTCAGTTCGTTGAGTGTTTTGCCTGCAATAACTACGTTGCTAAAACGAACACCGGTATCTTCGCCTGTGTTAACTGTACGACTGGCCAGACGGTGACGATCGGTAGCGACGAATTTCAGTTCGCCTTCTGCTAGGTTCCATAGTACACCGGTAAGAATTGGAGTCGTCTCCTGAGTAGAGATGGAGAAGGCCGTTTGTTTAATCATATTTTTGAGCAGATCGCCTGGAACAGAGATTTGCTGATTTTCTTCGATGCTAGGCAGAACAGGGAATTCTTCTGGATCGAGTCCAACAAGCTGGATATCGGTAGCGCCTGCACGGATAAAGGTCTGGAATCCATCTTTGACTTCCATTTCGATTTCCTGGGAAGGCAGTTTTTTGATAATCTCTACGAAAAATTTGGCCGGAAGAACAACGCTGCCAGGACGATCAATACGAACCACTGTTTTATCGTTATCTTCTGCGGGTATGAAAGATTGGATTGAAATATCTGTGTCGCTTGCTGTCAAAGTGACGCCTGCATAGTTTACATCAAATTTGATACCACCAAGGATCGGAATGGTGGTACGACTGGAAATCGCTTTGGATACCTGTTGGATGGAATCGTTGAGATATGTTTTGGATATTTGGATCTTCATTTTTTCACTCCTAATCAGCATTGTTCATGCTTGGATATGCTTCATGCCATTTAAGAGTCCAACCGGACGCAAAATGTAAGAAGTATATATCTTTTAATTAATAGTAATAGTAGTAGGGGCACTGAATATGTGGATAACCCCTTCAAAGCCGCATAAAAGTAAGCCTATCCACATGTGTATAAAGTGTGTATAGGCTTGTTAGTTGTTCAGGATGGATTTTTGATCTTATCCATCAGACTGTTAACGACTTTAAACAATTCTTGGTCCACTTTGAGTGACTGGGAAATTTTCTCGTGGGCATGTATGACAGTTGTATGGTCACGTCCGCCAAAAGCTTCGCCGATTTTGGGCAGCGAGTAGTCTGTCAGCTCACGGGACAGATACATGGCAATCTGCCTAGGGAACGCTACAGCTTTGGTCCGTTTTCTTGCTTTGAAATCTTCCAGTTTGAGGTTGTAATATTCGCCAACCCGCTGCTGAATATCCTGAATCGTGATGATTCTGGGGCGACTGGAAGGAATAATATCCTTCAAAGCCTCGGCTGCCAGATGGGAAGTCACATCCTGATTGGTCAGAGAGGAATAGGCTACCACCCGGATCAATGCACCTTCCAGCTCACGGATGTTGGTATCGATCTGATTGGCAATATACATCATCGCTTCGTTCGGAATATCCAGATTCTCCGCTTTTGCCTTTTTCCGCAGAATAGCAATCCGCGTCTCCAGATCCGGAGGCTGAATATCTGTAATTAATCCCCACTCAAACCTTGAGCGGAGCCGTTCTTCCAATGTTGGAATCTCTTTTGGAGGGCGGTCACTCGAAATAATGATCTGCTTGCTTTCCTCATGCAGGGCATTAAACGTATGGAAAAACTCCTCCTGTGTCGACTCTTTTCCCGCCAGAAATTGAATATCATCAATCAGCAAAATATCGATATTCCGGTACTTGTTGCGGAAGCTTTCTCCGCGGTTATCCCGGATTGAATTGATAAATTCGTTTGTAAATTTCTCCGAAGAAATGTAGACGACTTTGCTGTTGGGGTTGTGCTGCAAAATGTAGTGTCCGATCGCATGCATCAGATGCGTCTTGCCAAGTCCCACACCACCATATAAAAACAGCGGATTGTAGGCTTTGGCCGGCGCTTCGGCGACAGCAAGTGAAGCAGCGTGGGCAAAACGGTTGCCCGCACCAATAACAAAGGTATCAAATGTGTATTTGGGATTGAGCATATTGGCGAGGGGCTCTTCCGACTGCACAACTGCCGGCTGCACCGGTGCCTGCTGGGGGATAAGTGTCTCCTCGGGAACGGCTTCTTCAATGACGAATTTGACGTCTACCTGTCTTCCCAAAAATTCAAAAACGGTGGAACTAACCAGTTTGGTATACCGGCTTTCCAGCCATTCTACAGCGAAGGTGGTCGGTGCTGAAATAACGATCAGATTTTCCGTAAATGTCAGCGCTTTGGTTGCCTTGAACCAAGTGTCAAAGCTGGGCTTGCTTAGCTTTGTCTGAATAATAGATAGAATTTGCTGCCATAATTCGGAGGTATGGCTGTCCACAGACTGTCACTCCTTTTAAACTTCCAATGTGTGGCTGAAGCCATGTGCAGATATCGGAAATATAGATAATGGATATGGTAAATGGCATGATTTATCCCCAGAATACCGAAACGGTGAATAAAATAAAAAATGGATAAGAAGAAATTGTTCACAACTTTATCCACAGGCTGTTGATAGTTTTTAAGTTTTAATTATCTATTCACAACGAAAACAATATCATAATAGCAAAAAGAACCCTTTATTTCAACGAAAACTGATAATTTATCCACAAATTCAATCTGTTGTGTATAAAAGTTATTCACACCACTAGATATTGTTTATAAATTGTTCGGAACAGAAGTGGAAGTTGTGAAGAACCAAAAATGATTATACACAGGCTTTCTGTCAATAAGTGAATAACTGTGTATAATTTCGGGATTTCTGTTGATTGTGGATAAACTGGAAATGGAGGAGAAGAGGACAGGATGATAAGTACACCCTCTGTTGATTCAGCATTGAGAAAACAGAGAAATCAGATATATATATAAAACGACTGCTCCGAGAGAACGGATAGCAGTCGTTTTTGTATTTAGCCGTTTATATTTCTACTGAAAAGTCTGAAGTTCGGAAGAGCTGCAGCTATCGAGAGGAGAGAGGATGGTTATTCATGGATAAATAGAAGCATTTCCTTACAGATCAAATTCCTCTGCATTTACCAATCCACAGATAAAAGCTTCAAAGTTTGGAGCCAGATACGTGATCTCATATCCACCCTCTTGATCAACATGAACAACGGCTGGTTCGCCTGAAGGTCCGCAAAAACGATAATCCAGCATAACAACATCATGTCCAGCAGAAGGACAATCACAGATTACAATGCCCAGATCCGGATATCCCCAGTCTTCGATCATGAAACGGCTGCCCATCTCTCCGGTAAGAGAATATGCTTTTTGGCTGCCAATTCCGGATATACTCGTAATGGCTATATGATGTTCTGACCACGAGGTGGCTTCTGCTGTCGAGAAATCAGTACGGGTAGGAAAGCCGCCATTTTGCGTATGCATCAGGGCGATATAAGAAGCTGGTAACTTGTAACCTAGCTTCTGCTCAATCGATCGGATTATTTCCTCATCAAAAGGAGGCTCTATATGATTTTCCGTAGCATATTCGCTCTCTTCCCAAAAATCGCTCAGGTCAAAAGAGTCAAAAGGCAGCTGCGCACCATGCTGTTGTTTCCATAATGCCGCTTCTTGTTCGTACCGCTGTCGATCCTGTTCCATTTTCTGTGCATAAGGCCGGAAGCCCGATAGAAATTCCTGAACATGCTCATCTTCTGGATGAAGCCGGTTTGCCTGCTCAAAAGCAGAAATAGCTTTATCGTAGTAAGCCAGGTGAGCATAGGCATATCCCAGGCGGAAATGCCAGGCGTAGTCTTCTTTTCCTTCAGAAGCTGTGGACAACAAAAGTTCCAGTGCTTCCCGGTAACGTGCCAGATTGTTATAGGCTCTGGCCAGTTGTCCGGTGAGTTCATAATTTCGCTCACTTGCCGGAATTTCTTCGATCTGTTTGGCAATCCGTTCATACTGCTCCTCTTCATGCCAGCTGTTCAATTGTTCAATCCATTCCGAATTCATACAGATATCCCCTTTTCTTAAATTTATGGAATAGGTATAGCTTAATATGATTTTATCAGGTATATTCAAGAGAATCCCGAATGCATCAGGCTTCATATTGCATAGGGGGCCATAATTTATTCTAACAAATTGCAGAAAATCCATTGACGCCACCGTACTATTCATGATTAAATATAAAATGGTATTTTTATGTGAATTAGACATAGAATCAATATGGGATATAGATTACCTGCAAGGAGGTGCACAATATGAGACCGACATTCAAACCGAATGTAAGAAAACGTAGTAAAGTACACGGATTCCGTAAAAGAATGAGTACTAAAAACGGCCGTAAAGTGCTGGCGGCTCGTCGCCTTAAAGGCAGAAAAGTCATCAGTGCCTAATATGTACGTAAAGACCACTGCGGTGGTCTTTTTTTCTTAATTCCGGATTTTTGGGATCTATTTTGGTCCCGATCCGTCGTTAAGGAAGCTTTTTATAATGAAAATGAATCTGTTTTCCAGATGGTTTTGCAATAAAATGGAGAACGGGTCACTAGATAAATAATTCAGCAAGCGATGCCCAAGTAAACAGTAAGGAGAATTTACGGTGCAAAAAAAGCTGCGTTTACGGAATCGAGCCGACTTCAGCCGTGTCTACCGTCATGGCCGCTCCTTTGCCAATCATCAGTTTGTGGTGTACTGGTTTCACAAAAAAGAGATTGAGCAATTCCGCATGGGTGTGTCTGTGAGCAAAAAGGTAGGCAATGCGGTTGTCCGGAATCGGATGCGCCGTGTAGTCAAGGAAATCGTACGTCATCATGCCGGGGAGATTGTCCCGCATATTGATATGGTACTGATCGTACGCAAGGGAGCCCTGTCCCTTCAATATAAGGAACTCGAAAAAAGTATCCTGCATGTACTGCGCAAATCTTCATTACTTAAGCGTTCACAACGCTAGTGGTTTCGGTTTATTTGTGCTGGCAAATATGATATGATTTGCAAGGAAATGCAATGGTTAAGAGAGGGGTTATGAAGTGTCGCGATTGAAGACTCGTGGAGGACGATGGTTTCTCCTTATGGCTGCTGTAGCAATGGTAGCCCTGTTGGCTGGTTGTACGCCTTCCAATGTACAAACCCATACAACAGCAGATTTATTAAATCATGGCTGGTGGAACCGGTATGTCGTATACTGGTTTGCATATGCACTGGACACATTTGCCAAATGGTTCAACGGTGAATATGGTCTGGCTGTCCTGGTCCTGGTATTGATTGTACGTACACTGATTTTGCCGTTAACACTCAAGCAGGTAAGAAGCTCCAAAGCGATGCAGGCGATTCAGCCTCAATTACAAAAGCTGCGTGAACAACACAAGGATGATCCGCAAAAGCAGCAGGCGGAAACAATGAAATTGTTCCAGGAGAATCAGATTAATCCGGCTGCCGGATGTTTCCCGCTCCTGATTCAAATGCCAATCTTTATTGCCCTGTACAATGCGATTATTTATAACAGTGCTCTTCGTGAGCATACCTTCTTATGGATGCAGCTCGGTGAGCCTGACAAATGGCATATCCTCCCGATTATCGCTGCAATCACTACTTTCCTGCAAACCTGGATGATGATGAAAATGAATCCGGCTTCCATGCAGGGACCGATGCAAATGATGATGTACATTTATCCGGTCATTATCGTTATTATGGCCTGGAGTTTCCCATCAGCGCTGCCGCTGTACTGGGTATACAGTAATATCTACACAATTGTTCAGAACTATTTCCTGTATCGCAACAACCAACCGATCGTTACCGATCTGGGTGTAGCGGTAGATACACGCGGTACTGCCGGTAACGGTGCCAACAAAAACCGCAACAAGAAAAAGTCCAAAAAGAAACGCCGCTAATGTACTGCATGAGCAGTATTGTGTTCTACTATTCCGACCACCGCAAGGAGGGCCGAACATCGAATGACTACAGTCATTGCGTCTGGAAAAACAATTGATGATGCTATCGCCGAAGGACTTGCCCGTCTTAATACGAGTAAAGAACATGTTCAAATCAGAATAGTGCAGCAGCCGTCAAAAGGATTCCTGGGCTTGATTGGTGTAAAACAGGCGCAGGTCGAACTGACGCTGACACATGAGCCCGCTGCTCAGGTTTCTATTCCGACAGATGTTCCCCAGCCCGCGCCGGAGCTACAGCCAGCCAAGGCTGCCGTTCCGGTCCAGCCGGATACCGAACCGATGGAGCTCGACTCCAGAGCGCAAGCTTCCTCTTACGAAGAAGCAGTACAGTTTGTCAAAGAGATCGGTGACAGTATCGGTATGGAGCTGGAAGTGGATGTAAAACGAACCCGCGACGGCTATATTATGAGCATATCCGGTAATGATCTGGGTCTGCTGATTGGCCGCCGTGGTCAGACACTGGATGCACTGCAGTATCTGGTCAATATCGTAGCGAACCGTTATTCCGATAAATACATTCGTATTATGCTGGATGCGGAGAACTTCCGTGATCGGCGCCGCAAAACGCTGGAAGAATTAGCCGACCGGCTGGCGAATCGTGTTATTCGCTCCGGCAAGGAAGTCGTACTGGAACCTATGTCTTCGCAGGAACGCAAAGTCATACATGCCCGGCTGCAAAATCATAACCGGGTCAAAACGGTCAGCAAAGGTGAAGAACCGAATCGCCGTGTAGTGATTACTCTTCGTTAAGTCTTACATGCAATGATTTTCTGTCTGCGGACAGGAGATCATTGCTTTTTATTTAGCCAAACAGCAGAACAGGATTCTGTAACGATAGATAGGAAAATGGGAAAGGGTGGAGCAGCAATGATCAGCGATACAATTGCAGCAATTGCGACAGCGGTAGGCGAAGCGAGTATCTCGGTAATCCGGGTAAGCGGTCCTGAAGCTGTACAGGAAGTGGATGCTATTTTTAAAGGACGGATTCCGCTTCAGCAGGCAGATAGTCATACGGTGCACTATGGATTTATTACGGATTTGGCAACCGGGGAAAAAGTAGAGGAAGTGCTGGTAACGATCATGCGTGCACCACGTTCTTTTACGATGGAAGATGTAGTGGAAATCAGTTCCCACGGCGGTGTTGTGGCGGTACGACGAGTGATGGATATGTTGCTACAGCAGAAGATTCGTATCGCCGAGCCGGGGGAATTCACCAAACGTGCCTTTTTGAATGGACGGATCGATCTGTCGCAGGCAGAAGGTGTAATTGACCTGATTCGTTCCAAATCGGATCGTGCTTTTACCGTGGCATTGAAGCAGGTGGAAGGCAAGCTGTCCCGTCAGATTAAGCCTCTACAGCAGACACTGATAGAGACGCTGGCTCATATTGAAGTGAATATTGATTACCCGGAGCATGATGTAGAATCATTCACTTCCGAACTGATCAAGGATAAATCTACAGAGGTAATCCAGGCGATTGATGAGCTGCTGCGTACAGCCAATGAAGGCAAAATACTGCGCGAAGGTATTACTACGGCGATTGTCGGCAGGCCCAATGCCGGTAAATCGTCACTGCTGAATGCGTTGGCACAGGATAATCGTGCGATTGTAACCGACATTCCGGGAACGACACGTGACGTGATTGAAGAATTCGTCAGTATTAATAATATCCCGCTCAAACTGCTGGATACGGCAGGGATCCGCGAAACCATGGATGTTGTCGAGAAAATCGGTGTGGAACGTTCACGCAGTGCTGTAAATGAAGCGGATTTGCTGCTGCTGGTACTGAATAGCAGTGAACCGCTGAACGTAGATGAACTGGAGCTGCTGGAACAGATCCGTGATCGCCAGGTGATCGTGATTATGAACAAGATTGATTTGCCGCGTCAGCTGGATATGGATCAGCTGCTGCAATATGTACAGGAAGAAAGCATAGTGCCGATGTCCATTGTAAATGAGGAAGGAATCGATCGTCTGGAACAGGCTATTTCGTCCCTATTCTTTGGCGGTAAGCTGGAAGCAGCAGATATGACCTATGTAAGTAATGTGCGGCATATTGGTCTGCTTAAACAAGCCAGACAATCTTTGGTAGATGCGTATGAAGCGGCTGACCAATTGATTCCAATCGATATGATCCAAATTGATGTACGTCTGGCCTGGGAACAGCTGGGCGAGATTATCGGCGACTCCGCGCCCGATTCCCTGATTGACCAGATCTTCTCCCAGTTCTGTCTGGGCAAATAAACAGAAAACCGGGAGAGATGATCCAGAATCGGTATTTTATTTGCCACTGCGCTTGTGCTTGGTTTTATCAACGAGCGTCCAGTGGTCACCGGCTTTATCAGTCGGCGGGAACGTCTTGCCTTCTATGGCAGTAGTCTCATTTTCGGTCACTTTCTGTTCATGAGGTCCGCGCTCCTGGTATTGACCGGAATCGGTCACCTTTTCACCAGGTTTGTGATTATGATCTGTCATATCGAGTCCTCCTTTTAAAGTGAAATAAGGATTTCATGTGAATTTCATAAATTGAGATGCTCTTGGCGGCTTTAGATACCGCTATACTATATTTACCCACTTATTTAAAATTATTTTAATTTTCATTTTCTCTCATATCGCTGTTCATTTTACGATATACTACTTGAGTATGGCTGTGAGTCTATTCTTGCAGCCTTTAATTTACCTGTCAGCTGAGAAGATTCAGCTTGAGCTATAGAGGAGGAATACCCATGAGCTATATGGGTGGAGAATACGATGTAATCGTTATTGGCGCAGGTCATGCCGGCAGTGAGGCAGCTCTGGCTGCAGCACGAATGGGATGCAGTACGCTGATGGTAACGATCAATCTGGATATGATTGCTTTTATGCCATGTAACCCGTCAATCGGTGGACCGGCCAAAGGCCATGTTGTACGTGAAATTGATGCACTGGGCGGCGAAATGGGCCGCAATATCGACAAGACATTTATTCAAATGCGTATGCTGAATACCGGTAAAGGTCCAGCTGTACATGCACTGCGTGCACAGGCTGACAAATTCCTGTATCAGCACAGTATGAAAGAAACGATGGAAAATGAGCCGAATCTGACACTTCGCCAGGGCATGGTGGATCGTCTGATTATTGAAGATGGTGTATGTACCGGCGTGATTACACAGACGGGTACAACCTACAAAGGCAAATCTATCGTACTGACAACCGGTACGTATCTGCGCGGTAAGGTTATCATGGGTGAATTGGCTTATGAGAGCGGCCCGAACAACCAGCAGCCGTCACTCAAACTGTCGGATCATCTGCGCGAGTTGGGCTTTGAACTGGTTCGCTTCAAAACGGGAACACCACCGCGTGTACACCGTGATACGATTGATTTCTCCAAAACGGAAATCCAGCCGGGAGACGACAAGCCCAAGTTTTTCTCTTACGAAACTGAGTCATCCACTAATGAGCAGCTGCCATGCTGGCTGACCTATACATCCGGGGAGACGCACCAGATCATCAGTGATAATCTGCATCGTGCGCCGATGTTCTCCGGAATTATCGAAGGAACGGGTCCTCGTTACTGTCCATCGATTGAAGATAAAGTGGTACGTTTTAATGACAAGCCGAAGCACCAGATTTTCCTGGAGCCAGAAGGCAAAAACACATCCGAGTATTATGTACAGGGACTGTCTACCAGTCTGCCGGAAGATGTACAGCTGCGGGTACTGCGTTCGATCCCGGGTATGGAAAATGTGAAAATGATGCGTAACGGTTATGCGATTGAATACGATGCAATGGTACCTACGCAATTGTGGCCTACACTGGAAACCAAGCGTCTGCCAGGTCTGTTCACTGCCGGACAAATCAATGGAACATCCGGTTATGAGGAAGCGGCAGGACAGGGCATCATGGCTGGTATCAATGCAGCACGCAAAGCACAGGGTAAAGAAGGTCTGGTACTGGATCGTTCCCAGGGCTATATCGGTGTGCTGATCGATGACCTGGTTACCAAAGGAACCAACGAGCCGTACCGCCTTTTGACTTCGCGCGCGGAATATCGTCTGCTGCTTCGTCATGACAATGCAGATCTGCGTCTGACCGAGATTGGTCATGAGATTGGCCTGGTTACCGAAGAACGCTATCAGAAGTTCCTGGACAAAAAGTCCAAAGTAGAGCGTGAAATCGAGCGTCTGCGCAAAGTCAAAGTGAAGCCGGTAGAGGTAGATGAACTGCTGGCCAGTCTGGAGTCGGCACCACTGCAAAATGGTACCGATCTGCTGACTGTACTGCGTCGTACCGAAGTAGGCTATACTCATATCGAAAGCATCTCTCCATCACCGGAAGAGCTAACCGAGGAAATGAAGGAACAGGTCGAAATTCAGACCAAATATGCCGGCTATATCGAGAAACAGCAGGCTCATGTAGAACGTCTCAAAAAAATGGAAAAGAAAAAGCTGCCTGAAGATATTGTTTACGAAGACGTAAAAGGACTGGCGATTGAAGCTCAGCAAAAACTGGCTAAAATCCGCCCGTTGTCGATCGGACAGGCTTCCCGTATTTCCGGTGTGACGCCGGCAGATATTTCGATTCTGCTTGTCTATCTGGAGCACTATAACCGGGTAACGGCAGCACGGGGGTAATAATGGATCAGGTACAGCAGCAATTTACAGAAGCACTCGCAGCACACCATATCCAGGTGAATGAGCAGCAACTGCAGCAGTTCGAAGATTATTATGAAGAACTGATCACATGGAATGAAAAAATGAACCTGACCGGTATTACCGAGCGGGATCAGGTATACAACAAGCACTTTTATGATTCGGTGACGCTCGCATTCTATACCGATCTGAATCGTGTACAATCCCTTGCCGATATTGGTTCGGGTGCAGGATTTCCCGGTATTCCTCTGAAAATACTGTTCCCGCATATCAAGCTGCGGATTATTGATTCCCTGAATAAGCGAATCAAATTCCTGCAAAGTGTAGTGGATCGTCTCGGTCTGGTAGATGTGGAACTGATTCATGGACGTGCAGAGGAAGTAGCACGCAAAGATGGATACCGGGATGCGCATGATCTGGTAACAGCGCGTGCTGTAGCCAAACTGGCAGTATTGAACGAGTTCTGTCTTCCTTTTGTCAAAACGGGTGGAACATTCGCAGCGATGAAAGGCAGCGATCCTGCTGAAGAGATTCAGGAAGCTTATCGAAGTCTGGGACTGCTGCGAGGCAAAGTGCAGCAGGTACATCATTTCCAGCTGCCGGTTGAGGAATCCGATCGTCATATTATCCTCATACAAAAAGAAGCGGCTACGCCGGTGAAGTATCCACGTAAGCCGGGTACACCACTCAAAGAACCGCTGCTATAAGCAAATTTGATGTTTCACGTGGAACAATAAAGGAAAAAGCCAAAGGCGCCGCAAGGCGCCTTTTTTATGTTGGTATCCGTAAAAAACAGCTATACGACAGTATTTACAGAACAATTGCAGACGGAAGTTTTCATAGAAAATTCTACGGTAATCATAGGATTATAGGGCGAAAAGTGATAAAATGAGTAGACGGAGCAGATGGAAAATACCGGAGCAGGACAGGTCCGGATTATGCAGCCAGAGAGTCAGTATAAAGCACACCTGCAGACCAGGTGCTGCTATCATAAGATTAGGTGGTCTCATACCGAATGAAAGAACAAATTTCCAAATTGTTTGGCTTGTCTGAACGTGCTAGCGGGGATGAAGTCAAACAGATACCGGTTGCGAATATTACAACCAGTCCGTTTCAGCCCCGTACTATTTTCGATGATGCCAAAATCGACGAGTTATGCCAGACGATCAAGACGCATGGAGTAATTCAGCCGATTGTCGTGCGGATGCGAAATGGAAAATATGAGATTATTGCGGGGGAACGACGCTGGAGAGCCGTAACCAAACTCGGATTGGCTACCATTCCGGCCATTATACGTGAGTTCAATGACTCGCAGGCAGCGTCAATCGCTTTGATCGAGAATCTGCAGCGGGAGAATCTGA
This sequence comes from Paenibacillus shenyangensis, assembly GCF_000346635.1. Lineage (NCBI taxonomy): Bacteria > Bacillati > Bacillota > Bacilli > Caryophanales > Paenibacillaceae > Paenibacillus > Paenibacillus shenyangensis. The sequence goes on along the minus strand of NZ_AOIG01000032.1, from coordinate 46,750 downwards.
CTTCCATCGAGGAAGCTATTGCCTACCATAAGCTGATTGAGCTGCATTCATTAACCCAGGAAAGTCTGGCACAGCGTCTTGGCAAAAGCCAGTCGACAATTGCCAATAAGATCAGATTGCTGCAACTTCCGGAAGAAATCAAGCAGTCACTGATGAACCGTCAGCTAACCGAAAGACATGCGAGAGCCCTGCTGTCACTCGACAGCGAGGAGATTCAGCTGCGCCTGATGAACGAAATTATCGAAAAAGAGCTGAATGTCAAACAAACCGAAGCGCGTGTCGCTTTTTATAAAGAAAAAAGCAAGGTGGCGAAAAAGTCCAAACGGGTGTCCTACAGCAAGGATGTACGTTTGGCGCTAAATACGATTCGTCAGTCGATCGATATGGTCTCGGGTTCCGGCCTGGCGATCGACACGTCCGAGCAAGATCATGAAGATCACTACGAAATTGTAATCAAAATACCAAAACGCTGACAGCAAGGCGGCATTCAGCCGCTTTTTCTGTCTTATCCGACGCTGATCACAGAACGATTTTCATAACATTGGGGTGAAGTAGTTGTCAAAGATCATTGCCATAGCGAATCAAAAAGGTGGAGTAGGGAAGACAACCACATCCGTGAATCTAGGAGCCTGTCTGGCTACGCTGGGAAAGCGTGTTCTTTTGATTGATATTGATCCTCAGGGCAATACGACCAGTGGAGTAGGCATCAACAAGGCGGATGTGGAAAATTGCATTTACGATGTCATTATTAATGATGTAGAACCAAGGGAAGCGATTCAGTCCACAGCGATTGAACGGCTGGATATTCTGCCAGCGACGATTCAGCTGGCCGGAGCAGAAGTGGAACTTGTGCCGGCTATCTCACGTGAACTAAGGCTCAAAAATGCGATTGCACAGGTGAAGCAATCTTATGATTACATATTGATTGATTGTCCGCCTTCGCTTGGTATTTTGACAATTAATTCTTTGACAGCTGCCGACTCGGTATTGATTCCGATACAGTGCGAGTATTATGCGCTGGAAGGACTGAGCCAGCTGTTAAATACGGTTCGGCTTGTACAGAAACATTTGAATACGGATCTTCAGATTGAGGGTGTGCTGCTGACGATGCTGGACGCCCGTACCAATCTGGGATTGCAGGTGATTGAAGAAGTCAAAAAATACTTCCAGGACAAAGTGTACCGGACCATTATTCCGCGTAATGTTCGGCTGAGTGAAGCCCCTTCCCATGGCAAGGCGATCATCACCTACGATCCGCGTTCCAAAGGTGCAGAAGTTTACTTAGAGTTGGCAAAGGAAGTGGTTTCTTATGAGTAAACGTCTTGGTAAAGGGCTGGATGCATTGATTCCCTCCCTGTCCGTGAGTGAGGATGATAAAGTGATCGAGATACCGTTAAAAGAGCTGCGTCCCAATCCGTTTCAGCCACGTAAAGCATTTGATGATGACAATATTCAGGAACTGGCTGATTCTATTGCCCAGCATGGCGTAATTCAGCCGATTATTGTACGCAAAGTACTAAAAGGTTATGAAATCATTGCCGGAGAGCGTCGATTCCGTGCTTCACAGGTCGCTGGTAAAAAGACGATTCCGGCAGTTGTACGCACATTTAGTGATCAGCAGGTAATGGAAATTGCCCTGATTGAAAATTTGCAGCGCGAGAATCTGAATGCGATGGAAGTAGCTACTGCATATCAGGCACTCATGGAAGAGTTTAAATTAACCCAGGAAGACTTGTCGGCACGGGTAGGCAAATCACGCTCGCATATTGCCAATTTCCTGCGGTTATTATCACTGCCTGATGAAGTGAAAGAATATGTTTCACGTGGAACATTGTCCATGGGCCATGCTCGTGCTCTGGTAGGTATCAAAAAGGAAGATCTGATTCTGATGCTGGCTCACCGCGCAATAGAAGAAGGCTGGAGTGTAAGACAGCTGGAAGAAGCCGTGCAGAACCTGGAAACCAGACGCAAGGATAATGATAAGGATAAAGACAAAAAAGCCGATCCGTATCTGGTCGATGTGGAGCAGACGCTGCAAAGTCGTTTCCAGACAACGGTCAAAATCCGCAATAGCAGCAAAGATAAAGGTAAGATTGAGCTGAATTACTACAGCAGACAGGAGCTGGAACGGCTGCTGGAAATGCTGAATAATATGTAATGACGGAGGAATCCGGTTGGATATTGAACAGGCGAATACGGAACGATTGGATACGGAAATGAAAGCGGAACGCCCAATCATCTATCTCGATCATGGAGCGACTTCCTGGCCGAAGCCGCCTGCCGTGTATGAGGCGGTGCTGCATGTTCTTCAATATGACGCGGCTAATCCGGGGCGAGGAAGCCACCGGATGGCTGTCAAAGCCAGCAGAGTATTATTTGACTGCCGCAAAGTGCTAGGCAAACTGCTGAATGTTCGCAATCCGGTAGATATTGCTTTTACCGGCAATACAACAATGGCGCTCAATATGGCGATTCAGGGCTTTCTTGAAATCGGTGACCATGTCATTGCTACCATGACTGAACATAACTCCGTATGGCGGCCGCTGGAGGCTCTAAAAGAGGCTTTACAGCTGCAGGTGGATTATATTCCGGTGGACAGACAGGGACAGCTGGATTTGCAGCAGCTGGATAAAACTTTTCGATCTAACACCCGCCTGTTGATTTGTAACCACAGTTCCAATCTGCTGGGCAGCATACTACCGGCAGCCGAGCTGGCGGAAATGGCACATCGCCGGGGAGCGCGTATTCTGCTGGATATCGCACAGAGTGCCGGACATATCCCGGTATCGCTGGAAGAGTGGAAGATCGATATGGCTGCTTTTCCTGGACATAAGGGACTGCTGGGGCCGCAAGGCACCGGCGGTCTCTATATTGCGCCGGATATGGAGCTCAAACCCTGGATATACGGAGGAACAGGCAGTCAGTCCGAATCATCCGGTCAGCCGGCTGTACGACCTGATCGTTATGAGCCGGGTACACCCAATACACCAGGGATTGCAGGTCTGGCGGCAGGGGTACGGCATGTGCTGGAACAGTCCGTTACCGATATTGCCAATCAGGAGCAGCAGTTGTCCCATCAAATGATGGAAGGACTGCTATCCATACCGGGAGTACAGGTACTGGGACCGGAACTTGGCAGAGAGCGTACAGGTATTGTATCTTTTATAATGGAACATCAGGACCCGTCACAGATTGCTTTTCGATTGGATCGTGAATTCGGCATTGCCGTCAGGGCAGGTATGCACTGTACGCCGCTTGCTCACCAGTCGGCAGGTACAATCGGTACTGGTGCGGTACGGGCTAGTATCGGTTATGGAACGACAGCGGATCAGGTACAGGCATTGATCGAAGCAGTGCAGTGGCTATCGCGTCAGGACAACTGAATGGCCAAGACAACGGCTGTAGTTATACCGAAATGATCATCTTACAGTCATATTCATGAGTAATCTGGTGAATGCAAGGTAGAAAGTGGTAAAATTCGGAAGCAGGAAAATATCCTGAACCTATAACATGCTGCAGACGCCACCACTGTCAGAAAAGCAGTGAAAACAAAAGAACATTACAGTACGGAAAGAAATAAGAGGAGAGCGGACAACGATGGCGGAATTGAATAGTCTGATTGAAGAACAATTATTTGTATGTGTAGGTGCAATTGCCCTGCTGGTAGTGATCTTGTTGATCATTGTCATGGTACAGGGATCCAAATTGCGGAAAATGCGCAAGCGGTATGAATTGATGATGTCCGGTAATGGAGTAGAGGATCTGGAGAGCCTGCTGCTTGATCTGAAGCTGCAGCTGGATTCCCTGGAAGATGGAGAGAATCAGAAAAAGGCGCGCTTTCAGGCGATCGAGGATCGTCTGCGCAGAGTGCAAGCCTACACCGGTATCAAGCGGTATAATGCGTTCTCGGAGCATGGCAGTGATCTTAGCTTCTCGGTAGCCCTTTTGAATGATGAAATGGACGGAATCGTATTGACCGGGCTGCACAACCGGGATAGCTCCTACGTATATGCCAAGCCGATCGTCAAAGGAGAATCCACTTACAATCTATCTCCGGAAGAACGGGAAGCCATCAGTATTGCCAAATCCTCTTCTTGATTCAGAGAAGATGTTATTTATCTCATTTGGGGGTGAATAGGATCCGTTTATTGTACGTGTGGGCATTTCCAGACGCGGAAAATGTTCCTGAATCGCCGGTATTTCACAGATTTATCCGATATGGATGTCTGCTGGAGTACCGGCTTTTTTTGGCAGTATATGCAGCCGGAATTGAAGAAGAGCCCTATTTATTATTACACTAGTACATAAGACAAATCTGTGGCAGGGCGAGATAGTCTGTACAGAAGGGGGTAAAGGTAATGATGGAAGATAGTCTGGTAATGGCTTTTGATTCGACCCAGCAGGCACTACGGGCAGAGATGTTGCTGGAATATGCGGATATCGAAAACGATATGTTCCCGACGCCCAAGGAAATTACGGCAGGGTGCGCATTGTCCCTGCAGTTCCCGGCAGCGGAACTGGAGCAGGTCAGACAGATTGTCCGCGAAGAACAGGTAGAGATTCGGGGAATTTTCCAGAACAACCAGGGCCGGTATGAACTACTGGCACAACCAACATAAGCGGAAAAGCAAGGAGGACGAATCATGAATTTGTTTTTAACAGGCAAGGCTACAGAGGCACAGGATATTACAGAGAATGCCGCCAAGGAATTTAACAGTTTTACCAGCGGGTTCTGGAACTGGTTCACAGATATCAGCATGTGGTCGCATATAGCCTTCTCGGCGCTGCGAATCGTTATTATTTTTATACTGACACGGATTGCAATCAAACTGATCAATAAGGTGATTGACCGCTCGCTGGCAGGCAAGGACAAAACACGACTTGCCGCCAATCCAAGACGGCTTATCACTATTCGCGAGCTGTCCAAAAATGTAGTATCCAGTGTATTCAACTTTATTATGATTATGCTGATCCTGAACGAATTTGGCTTCAATCTGGCACCGCTACTGGCAGGAGCCGGAGTAGCCGGTCTGGCGATCAGCTTTGGTGCACAGAGTATTATCAAGGATATTATTACCGGATTCTTTATTATTTTCGAAGATCAGTTTGCAGTAGGTGATGTGATTCAGACCGGTACGTATAAAGGAACCGTACAGATGGTGGGTCTGCGTACGACGCGCCTGATCAGCTGGAACGGGGAAGTGAATATTATTCCCAACGGATCGATTATCAGCGTAACGAATTTCTCGCTGTCCAATTCTCTGGCAGTAGTCGATGTTCCAATGAGCATGGATCGCTCGCTGGAAGATGCACGGTTGCTGGTTACCCGGGCTACCGAACATATGAAAAACGACAAGGACGAAGTACTGGATGCGCCGGAAATTCTGGGTATCCAGACACTGACAACCGGTGAATATTCGCTACGAATTATCGCCAAGTGTCAGCCCAATTCACGTGCCGATGTGGAAAGAGCTATTCATACAGCGATCAAAACACAGCTGGATCGCGACAAGGAACAGGCGCGCTTGGAAGAAGAACGCAAAGCAGTAGCAGAAGTACAGTCAGCAGCGCCTCAGGAACAGCAAACTACCGGAAATGCACCGGTAACCGGTGTATTGAAAACAGAAGTTAATGAAAAAAGAGATCCAAAGGAATCCAATGATTAAATAAAGCAAGAAAATCTGGTAAAATGGTTGTGGATAAACTATCGGCAGCATAACAGAGGCACATTAATAAAGTTATGCACAGCCGCAAACAGCTAGCGGCTCAGTACAATGAGAGGGTGGACCGAATGGAGCGCAAGCAGTTTCAACTGGGAGATATCGTACAGATGAAAAAACCGCATCCGTGCGGCAGCAATGAGATGGAGGTAATCCGGATGGGGATGGATATCCGGATCAAGTGTGTAGGCTGCAAGCATAGTGTGCTTGTACCGAGAGCGAAGTTTGAGAAAAACATGAAAAAAGTATTGAAATCGGCAGCTGAAGAGACACCTTTGCCAGAGTAATAAAAAACGCAGCAAAAAAGTTATCAACAGTGGTTAGAGAAGAATAGAAAGACTTTAAAAGGTTATCCACAGTGGATAACCTTTTTTTATTTGAGTATTCGAACTTGAAAGTATAAGCATATAGGGACACAGTGCATAAAATAAAAGTCGTCAGTTTCGTTACTGTCCAGGTTGAAATAGCGTTGCGGTACATTTAGTATGCAATTTCCCAATAAATGAATAGAACATAGACGGAGAATGCAGTTAGTGAAGAGCAGATCTGTTGGGTTAGACAATATGTTCAGTCGGTTCATCGTTCATATAGCCGATCCTATGTAGAATAAATTAGCTGTAAACGTAATGTGATCATAATGTCAAAAGAAGGATAACGCAAATAAGAGAGTATTCTTTACCAAAAGGCAACAGTAGAATTCAATCTGCTCATACTAAACAAACCCAAACAAAGTATAGGACGTGCAGATCGATAATATTTAGGACTTGGTATTAAAAGCAGACGAACAGAATTTATTGCGGCAGGTATATTGCCAACCTCCATATAATCAAGTATAATCAGTTTTGTTGTAAATCGATCATTTCCAATTGGCGGGTTGATCGTAACTATGTTATGGAGAGGTACCCAAGTGGTTATAAGGGGACTGACTCGAAATCAGTTAGGCGTCTTAGGGCGTGCGAGGGTTCGAATCCCTCTCTCTCCGCCATCCCATATTGATTTTGCTACGTATATATAGCGCTCGGCACTGGAGCGCGGCAAACATCGTGACTAAGCTCTGCTGCAGTTTTCTGCGGTGGAGCTTCTTTATTTTATACATTTATTTGCAAACTGGAATAAAAGATCAAGGGACAGGATAAAAGGGAAAATCGGTATGCAGTTGGCGAACCTGTTTTCTTATTAAAAATGTCTTGTACTTCTACTTTATTTCTGATAGACTAATAGGGTTCGAGTTTGTGCTCGTTCCTTGCTCCTGGCAATGATCAGGGGCCTTAGTCCAAGAGGAGGTGAAAACTATGCGCAATTATGAAGTAATGTACATCCTGCGTCCAGAAATGGAGCAAGAAGCAGTTGAAGCACTCAACGAGCGTTTCAAAGGCATCATTACAACTGACGGCGAAATTACAAAGCACGATGTAATGGGTAAGCGTCGCCTTGCGTATGAGATCAAGAAAATTCGTGATGGTATCTATGTTCTTGTTAACTTCACAGCTACACCAGCTGTTGTTGCAGAACTTGAGCGTATCATGAAAATTTCTGACGATGTTATTCGTTATCTCATTACTGTTGATGTAACAAAATAAGAAATTGAATTGTAAACTCGTTTGAGGAGGGGATTGGATTGTTGAACCGTGTCATTTTGATCGGACGGTTGACCAAAGACCCGGAACTTCGCTACACACCTGCAGGTGTGGCTGTTACGCAGTTTACGCTGGCGGTGGATCGTCCTTTTACGAGCCAGGGTGGAGAGCGCGAAGCGGACTTTATTCCGGTCGTAACTTGGAGACAGCTAGCAGAGACTTGCGCCAACTATTTGCGGAAAGGCCGCTTAACAGCGGTTGAAGGACGCATTCAGGTACGTAACTATGAGAATAACGAAGGTAAACGTGTCTACGTGACTGAAGTTATTGCTGATAATGTACGCTTCCTGGAGTCTAACCGTGATGGTGGAGGAAACAGCAGCGGTGGAGGTAATCGTGAGGAAGCACCTTACGGCGGCGGTAACAGTAGCAATACGAACCGCAGCAGCAATGGAAACAGCTACTCGCGTGACAATCAGGATCCATTTTCCGATGACGGTAAACCGATAGATATATCCGATGATGATTTGCCATTTTAAAACCGGAAAGGAATGAATCAGATGAGCTTTAATAGACGTGAAAGCGGAGATGGAGAAGGCAGACGTCCAGGCGGACGCCGTGGCCGTAACAAGCGCCGTAAAGTATGTTACTTCACTGTAAACAAAATCACTCACATCGACTATAAAGATACGGACCTGCTTCGTAAATTTATCAGTGAGCGTGGTAAAATCTTGCCACGTCGTGTGACTGGTACAAGTGCAAAATATCAGCGTATGCTGACTATCGCGATTAAACGTTCCCGTCAAATCGCACTGCTGCCATACACTACTGAATAGTAGCAGAAATAAATTCAGAGCAGCGGTTTAACCGTATTCTGAATTAGAACGCACCGAATGAAATCTTCCCCGTGGAAGGTATGCATTCGGTGCGTTTTTTGTTTTATTTCTGCATAAATTAGCCTCAATCAGAAGTTATAAGATGTCAGATTTACCTTACTATAAAATAATTTTTTATAATATAAGCTGTAAATCAGGTTTAAACAGCAAGTTAGTGGTTATATTTTATCGTACCGAAAAATCACTTACTTACTTAATACCTCTAATTCATTATACATAAACGACGTATGAAAAATCCGGAGTTTTGTACTTCATTTGTATACGAACGAGTGTGGGTAGAGAAGGCGAATAATATCAGGTATTTTAGTGAAATACGCTTATCATGCAGGGTAGATTTCGAAGATCATCCAGATAAAAAAACAAACAAAGTGATCCAAAACGAAATTGCGCCCGTTTATCCAATCATGGACGGCAAAACAGAAATAGAAAAACAAATTCACTTACAATAGGGAGCGTACACTATGAAAATTCAGAAACTGATTGTACCTGCATTGAGTCTTTCTCTACTTCTTCCGGCAGCTGGAGCATTTGCAGCCACTCCGGCAACTGCCACACCAACGGTTAGCACCAAGGCAGCCGATCTTCGTGCAGGCCTGGATTACTTACTATCCGAACATTTCGCACTGGCTGTTGTAGCCATGACCAAAGCCTATGAAGGCGCACCTGATGCCAAAGAAGCTTATCAAGCACTGGATCAGAATGCACTGGACATGCAGCCGGCTATTGAAGCGATCTACGGAAAAGCAGGCGCAGCTGAATTCGAAAGAATCTTCCGTGCCCACAACAAATACACAGATAACCTCGTTAAAGCTACCAAAATGAATAACAAGGCAGCAATCAAAAAAGCCGAAGCACAAGTACAGGGATTCGTAGATGAATTCTCCAAGTTCCTGGCTACAGCTACAGAAGGCAAACTGCCACAAAAAGCAGCAGCACAAGCACTGCGCATGCATGAAGATCAAGTACAGGATGTATTTGAGAAATATGTAGCAGGTGACTACAATGGCGCGTACATGGAGTATCGTGAAGGCTTTGAGACCATGTTTACTGTAAGTAAAGCATTGTCCGGCGCGATCGTAGCCCAGAACCCAGCGAAGTTCAGCAATGGATCAGTGGATACACCGGCAGCAGATCTGCGTTCGGCTCTGAATCATCTGGCAGCAGAACACTTTGCCCTGTCCGTCCTGCAAATGCAAAAACAATACAATGGCAAAGCCAAAGATTCCGATGCGCTGATCAAAGCAGAAGCAGCGAATACAGCAGCATTTAAAAAAGCTATTACTTCGATCTATGGTGCAGAGGGTGGTAACCAGTTCGAGAAGATCTGGGTCACCAACCACATCAAAGCACAAAGCGATTATGTAGCTGCTCTGAAAAAAGGAGATAAAACTTCCCTGCAGGCAGTTAAAGACCGTATTACCGATTTCACCAAAGAATTCTCCACATTCCTTGGAACTGCTACAGCTAACAATCTGCCAGCAAGTGCAGCAGAAAAAGCACTCATGACTCATGAGAAGCAGGTACAATCTGTAATTGACCAGTATGCATCCAAAAAATATGCAGCTGCTTACAAAGCAGATCGTGAAGGATTCAAAACCATGTTCGGTATCGGCGAAGCACTGGGTGGTGCGATCGTGAAGCAGTACCCTGACAAATTCAAAGCAGCAGCACCGGCTAAGGCTCCAGCCAAAGCTCCAGCTAAAGCTTCGGATGCTTCAATGATGATGGTATGGATGAAGCTGAACAGCAAACAACTCAAAGTGGGCGACAAAACTACGATGATGGATACAATGCCTGTCGTGAAAAACGGAACGACTTATATCCCGCTGCGTTATCTGGCAGAAGGCATTGGCGCTAAAGTAAAATGGAATAAATCTGCTGGTGAAGTGACTGTAATGGCAGGTAAAGACACAATGAAATTCTGGATCAACAAAACAGCAGTAGATGTAAATGGTAAAACACAGCAGCTGGAAGCAACTGCTATGGTAAACAACGATGGCAGAACCCTGGTGCCTCTGCGTTCTATCACGGAACTGCTGGGTTGGGATGTAAAATGGAACAAGTCCACTGGTGAAATTACCCTGACTAAATCCATGTAATTAACAAAACAAATGAATCTTATTGGACAGTTGTCCGATGATCCATTAAGATCACGAGAAAGCCTGCTGATTCCACAGAGTCAGCAGGCTTTTTTATGCCGTTGTTACAATGCAATACGGGGTATCTACCATTTCTTCCAGCAAAGAAAACAAACCTGTTTCTACTATTAATAGAGAATAGGTAATAGAGAACATGGACATTCAAAGGATATAAAAATCCAACTTGTTCATACTCAAAATAATAAATTTAAAATAACAGATTCCCGTCATAAGGATGTAGATAGCCCTGTTATTTCCAGTACCTGTGCCTGTAATAGGCTTGCAATTCACCTAGCTTTAAGCGAAACTGAAGAAATGGAACAAAATATTCTCATCTGTGTCACGGCTGGTATGAGGCGTTTAATGAAGTAAGAATATACGTCTGCTCGAAATGAGGAATGGAAGAATGACGAAAAAGCAAAAGATTCTGTCCGCGATTGCCGCTGCTGTAGTTCTTATCGCGTGCAGCCTGCTCCTGTGGTGGAAGCCGATTTCAGCCCAAATGTTTGACTGGTTTGTAGCGGATACCCTGGAGAATCAGCTGGAGCAGACTTATCAGCCTGTACGTCAGACCGGTGGCGAACAGGAGCAAGAAGAACCAGGTGTAGTCATGACAGAGCCATTCTCCATTTTGCTGGTCGGCAGTGACCAACGCAAAAATGAAAAGGCCCGTTCAGATACACTGATTTATGCTGTCGTACGTCCGATGGAACCGGAAGTCCTGCTGATCTCCATTCCAAGAGATACGTATACCGAAATTATTGGCAGAGACCGTATGGACAAGATTAATCATGCATATGCTTTTGGCGGGATCAAGATGACGATGGATACGGTAGAGCATTTTCTGGATGAAGATCTCGATTATTATGCCAGCGTCAATTTCCAGGGACTGGTGAATGCGGTTGATGCTCTCGGTGGCGTCAAACTGCCTATCGAAAAAGATATTGCAAACCGCGATCCGAACCATGAGAAATTCACGATCAAAGCCAATAAACCGATCTACTCCGGACAGGAAGCGCTATATTATGTGCGCTATCGTGAGGACAGCGACTTTAACCGAACCAAGCGTCAGCAGATTTTCCTGCAATCGATTACCGATCAGGCGATACAGCTGAACCAGATTGATCAAATCCCGGAGCTGCTGAATATTATGGGTAGCAACTTCAAGACAGATATGCGCCCGCAGATGCTGACCGGACTGGCCAGTCAGATTATGCGTGGTGGTGATCCCAAGATTACTTCCTTTACGATTGCGGGAGAGGGCGAATATATCGACGGGGTATATTATGATGTACCAAATGAAGACGATCTGGAAAAAGCCAAGCATCTGATTGATCAGTGGATGAGTCCGCAGGGACCGGAGCCGGCTGCTGCCCAGGGAGAAACGGCCAACCCGGTAAATACGGAAGCACAATCTCAGGTACAATAGATGAATAACGAATAACCCGCTTTATTGTGTCATACTTATCGCTTAAAATAGAAGAGTACCCCTCTCAGGGGAACGGATAGCAACATAGATATACAGCATCAAGAGCGGACTATACAATTGCAATTTTTCAAATTGCGAGGAGGAAGGTTTTTGCATGAATATCGCGTTTTTTCTGCTTCCCAAGCAGGAGGTCGTTTGCGTCACCCTTAATTCGACGCTGCGTCAGACGCTGGAGAGAATGGAGTACCACCGCTATACATCCGTGCCTATGCTGGATAAGGATGGCAAGTATGTAGGAACGATTACCGAGGGCGACCTGCTGTGGTTTATGAAAAATTCAGACGGTAAGGCGACTTTTGAGAACGCTTCGAAATTCCTGTTGGCCGAAGTTCCGCTGCAGCGGGATGACAAACCGGTATCCATTGATGCGAATATGGAAGACCTGATCAATCTGGCCAAAGTACAGAACTTTGTACCGGTTGTGGACGATATGAACCGATTTATCGGTATTGTACGACGCAGTCAGATTATTGAATACTGCGAACAATTTGTCCGCGGTGGAGAGTACACGCCCGAGAAAAGCAGAATGTCCAAAGACATGAATATGTCCTGATCCTTCTGCACAAACCCGTGCGTGATTATCGGCGTCTATGCTATAATGATGAGTAAATCTTTTTTATAGGCGCCGAACAACTTGTGCGTAAGAGGTGAATCGTTTGAAACTGCGCTGGACATCCATAGCATGGAGCATGGCTTACCTGCTTCTACTGCTATCTCTAATAACTTCTGTAAGAATCATCGGTATGCTATTTCTGATCGTGCCTGTCGTTGTGCTGTATTCGACATTGACCCTGCGCCAATTTATTATGCACATGGTTCCCGTTTGGCTGGTGGCGATTATTATTGCCGGGCAAGCCGGATTATTTCTGCCCATTCTGGGCGTATTCTTTATGATTCCCGGTATTGTCATGGGAAGAATGTACAAAAAGTTTACGCCTGCATTACGTATTATTATTGCCGGTGGCATTACGACATTGATCGAACTGCTTGTACTGCTGGTAGCAGCGCGTGTCATGTTTGATTTCAGTCTGGGCGCTTATATCCGTGATGTTATTGAGATATCGGTCGCTCCTATGAAGGCGATGGCGGATGTGAATCCGGAATTAAATGATATTTTGACACCGGAATATATTATCGGGCTGAGCAATTATACATTAATGCTCATTCCGTGTGCATTGATTATTGCCTCCTTTACGATGGCTGTAATTACGCATGCAATATCGCGTCCACTACTGGAAAGTATGGGTTATTCCGTACCGCGTCTCAAGCCTGCACGCGACTGGCGGTTGCCAAGTTCGATGATCTGGTATTATCTGATTGCGGTATTCCTGGAGTTTATCGCAAGTACGAATATGACCGGTGTGCTGGCTGCCATTGTATTGAACTTTATGCCGCTGATCCACATAGCCTTTACGATCCAGACGATTGGCTTTGTGTTTTTCTGGGCCAATCACCGGAAATGGAATTCGTTCCTGCCGTTCCTGCTATCCATTGTCGTTGTGTTGATTCCACCACTTCGCATTATTGGTATTCTGGATCTGGCATTTCCGCTCCGTGAGTATATTACGAGACCGAAACGGTAAGGTGATGAATGATGCCTAATTTTTTATTAAACCGCTGGCATGGTTACCGGTCCGTATGGGCATCTCTGCTCATGCTGGGACTGGTGATTGTGCTGTCCTGGTTCAACTGGATGATCGGGCTGGCTGCGCTATGCTGCGTCATCCTTTTCGCTGCGGTTCTGCTTCGTTCAGAGCTTGCCTTTCGCCGGGAGCTGGAGGAGTATATTGCCGGATTATCCTTTCGGATCAGGCGCGTTGAGGAGGAAGCGGTCAGTACGCTTCCTTTTGGTCTTATTTTGTACGATAACAAATATTCGATAGAATGGCATAACCGCTATATTGCCGGTTTATTCGGACGCAAGACACTGGTTGGCACGCCGCTGGAAGAATGCTTTACGCAATTTCAGGAGCATTACAAAGCGGCCAGGGAAGGGCGCAAGGATGGAGCCAAGGAAGTACGCTTTGAACTGGAGCATCAGGATAAGACACTGGAATGTATCGTCCTGCCGGATGAGCGTCTGATCTATATTCAGGATATTACCGAATATGCGGATATGCGCTCCCGGTATGATGAGGAGCGTCTGGCTGTCGGTATCGTATTCCTGGATAACTTTGATGAAGCTTCCCAAGGGATGGACGATCAGCAACGGGCCAGCATGATAGCCCGCGTAGCGACGCGTATTACCGACTGGGCCAAAGGCTACCAGATCTATGTACGTCGTCTATCTTCCGAGCGCTATCTATTGCTGCTCAACCAGAAATCACTGCGTGAACTGGAACAGAGTCGATTCGTGATTCTCGATGAGATTCGCGAAATGACCGCTGATCTCAAAGTACCGCTAACGCTTAGTATCGGTATCGGATTCGGTACCAAAACGATCAGCGAACTGGGTGAATTGGCTCAGTCCAGTCTGGATATGGCACTTGGTCGCGGTGGTGATCAGGCTGCCGTCAAAGCGGAGCAGCGGCTTTCCTTTTATGGAGGCAAGTCCAATGCGATCGAGAAACGTACACGTGTCCGGGCACGGGTCATCGCGCACGCGCTGCGTGATCTGATGCTCGACAGTGATCAGGTACTGATCATGGGGCACAAGATTCCCGACACGGACGTGATCGGAGCTGCAATTGGTATGCTCAAGGCTGCCGATATGTATGAGGTGGAAGCCTACATTGTGCTTGATGAAGTGAATCCGTCCATCGAGAAAGTGATGGATCGTATTTCCCGGGATGAGCGTCTGTCTGTGCGCTTCGTTACGCCTGAGGATGCGCTCAGCATGATGACCGAGCGTACATTGACCGTAGTAGTGGATACTCACAAAGCTTCCATGACGATAGAGCCGAAGCTGGTAGATCGTTCGCGCCGGGTCGTGGTGGTGGATCATCATCGCAGGGGTGAAGAATTTATCAATGATGCGGTACTGGTCTATCTGGAGCCCTATGCCTCATCGACCTGCGAACTGGTCACTGAACTGCTGCAGTATATTCACGACAAGGTGCAGTTTACGACCCTCGAAGCTACGTCTCTGCTGGCAGGGATTACAGTGGATACCAAGCATTTTGCCCTGCATACCGGTTCACGGACATTTGAAGCTGCCGGTTTCCTGAGGCGCAATGGCGCAGATACCGTCATGGTACAGCAGATGATGAAAGAAGATTTGGCCGAGTATATCGCCAAAGCGGAGATCATCAAAAAAGCCCGTGTTATTCATGACCATGTAGCACTTGCTGTTACGAGTCCAGGCAAACAGGTACCACAGCTGCTGATTGCACAGGTGGCGGATTCGCTGCTGAATATGAATGATATTTATGCGTCCTTTGTGATCAGCGAGCGGATGGATGGGCTGATTGGTATTAGTGCCCGTTCATTTGGCAAGATGAATGTACAGGTGGTTATGGAGCGCCTGGGCGGAGGAGGTCATCTGACCAATGCAGCGGTTCAGCTGGAAGGCGGAATCGAAGACGCCGAAGCCCGGCTGCTCGAAGTATTACATCAAATGAATGAGGAAGAGGGGTTATTCGAATGAAAGTTATTTTGCTAAAAGATGTTAAAGGAACAGGTAAAAAAGGAGACATCAAGGAAGTCTCGGACGGTTACGCACAGAATTTCCTGATCAAAAACGGCCACGCCAAACCGGCGACAGGCGGTAACGTGAAAATTCTGGAAAACCAGACTGCTGCTGTGGAAAGACAAAAACAGGAAGAAAAAGAAGCTGCGGAAGCACTGGGCAAAACGCTCGAAGAAGTAACCGTTCAGCTGAAAGCCAAGTCGGGTGAAGGCGGCCGTCTGTTCGGCGCAATCACCAGCAAGCAGATTGCTGAAGCATTGGGTAAACAGGGACACAAGATCGATAAGCGCAAAATTGAACTGGATGAGCCAATCCGTACACTGGGAGTTACCCAGATTACTGTGAAGCTGCATCCTGAAGTAAAAGCAACGCTTAAAGTCCAAGTGACTGAGGAATAATCATGGGCGGCGATATATTTTACGACCGGGTTCCCCCACAGAATCTGGAGGCTGAGCAGGCGGTTCTGGGTGCCATCTTACTACAGGCCGAAGCACTGATCAGCGTCATGGAGCGAGTAGACACCGAAGACTTTTACGACAAAACCCACCAGCTGATCTATGAAGCTATGGTTCATCTGGGGGAAGAGAATCAGCCGATTGACCTGATCACACTGACCTCCCTGCTGCAGGATCGTTCGCAGCTGGAAGATATCGGCGGTGTCAGCTACCTGGCCAAGCTGGCCAATGCTGTACCGACCGCAGCCAACGTAGATTATTACGCACAGATTATTGAAGAGAAATCGATGCTGCGCCGACTGATTCGTACAGCGACGCAGATCGTCAGCGAAGGATATACCGGTGGCGAAGATGTAGGCAGTATGCTCGGCGATGCAGAGCGCAAGATCTTGGAAATTTCCAATCGACGTACAGGCAGCGGATTTATTGCGATTCGTGATGTATTGATGGAAGTATTCGAGAAAATGGAGACGCTGAGCGAGAATAAGGGAAATACGACTGGTATTCCGACAGGTTTTATCGATCTGGATAAAATGACGGCAGGATTCCAGCGCAGTGACCTGATTATCGTAGCTGCCCGTCCATCAGTAGGTAAAACGGCATTTGCCCTGAATATCGCGCAAAATGTTGCTGTTCGCGCCAAAGAGACAGTCGCCATCTTCAGTCTGGAGATGTCAGCGGCTCAGCTCGTACAGCGTATGATCTGTGCAGAAGCCAACCTGGATGCAAATGCAATGCGTACCGGTGAATTCAAGGAAGAGGACTGGATGAAGCTGACCATGGGGATTGCCTCCCTGTCAGAAGCAGAAATCTATATCGATGATACACCGGGGATTACCGTCTCCGAGATTCGTGCCAAATGCCGTCGTCTCAAAAAGGAAAAAGGCCTCGGCATGATCGTAATCGACTACCTGCAGCTGATCTCCGGACGCGGTAAAGCGGGCGAGAACCGTCAGCAGGAAGTATCCGAGATCTCCCGTACACTGAAGCAGATTGCCCGTGAGCTGCACGTACCGGTAATTGCCCTGTCCCAGCTCAGCCGTGGTGTCGAGCAGCGTCAGGACAAGCGCCCGATGATGTCTGACCTTCGGGAATCCGGTTCGATTGAGCAGGATGCCGATATCGTCTCGTTCCTGTATCGTGACGATTACTACAACCAGGAGACCGAGAAGAAGAATATCATCGAGATCATTATCGCCAAACAGCGTAATGGTCCGGTCGGTACCGTCGAACTGGTCTTCCTCAAGAACTTCAATAAATTCGTCAATTACGAACGTGTCCAGTCGGATATGTTCGCAGGATAAAAGCAACAACAAAGACCCTGAATTGCAGCAGACAGTTATCCTGTTTGCAGAGTTCAGGGTCTTTTATTTGGTTACAGACCGATAGGAACCAATATGGAATCACCCGATATGATAATGGGTAGGCGGGAGCGATATCGATCTACGATGTACATCATCTATTGTTGATCTTCAAACCTGCATCCAGTCTGGCTTACAAACTGGAATTGGAGTTGATGCTTCGTGTACGTCCTGGGATGCCATCACGCAGCAGCCACATATGGAATACATATTCAAATACGCCAACAATCACGACAGGAACAAGCTGATCGACGAAAGACATGGTCCAACCAGCCATAGCCGAAGCTGCCCACAATACCAGATAAGCAAGCACTGCGTCACAGATAGTGGCTATCGTATTATTGGTAGCAGGAAGAACCATCATATCTCCAAGCACATAGGCGAGTGCTCCCAATACCACTACAGTCACCAGCGAACCCCAGAAGCCTGCGTTACTCAGCAGCATCAGGGAAGCAATAACAACCACACCATTTACGACAAGCTTGGTAAGAATTTTGTCCATGTTTTGTGCCTCCTTATGTCTTTGAATTATAGTTAAGTATAAATAAACCTTTATTCCAGTATTAAACATATAATTCCTGATTTCCCATTTCTATTTATATTCTTTTTTTGTGATAAAGTAAGAAAGGATCAGGACATACGCGACTATACAGATAGTTACTAATTCGCGAAACAACGGCTCTTACATAAGAAAGTCAACTATTATCAACAAAGGAAGTGTACTCTCTGGATACTCCAAAAATAATGATAAATTTGCCGCTGGCGCGTCATGAAGTTCCGGATCTCAGACAGCAGATAGGCTGGGATCGCCGAGATTCGGATTATCCGGTACTGCTGGAGCGATGTCTGTTCTATGCAGGCAGTCGGGATGATCAGGGACAGCTGATTGCTTTTGCTTATATATGTGGAATGGGCTTGCAGCATGGGTATCTGGAAGATGTGATGGTGCATCCATCCATGCAGGGAAGAGGAGTCGGGCAGCAGCTAGTACAGAGTCTGCTAGAGTATGCCGGACAGAAAGGCGTCGAAATCGTAACCGCCACTTTTGCTGCAGAACATCGCTCCTTTTATCAAAAATGCGGGTTTACGACAGGTAATGGAGGCGTATGGCGCAAGGAATGAATTAATTCCGAACAATGTTATTTTTTTAACATGTTATTGTTCGCTTTTTGTTTGACTTTGTAAAAGGCTCCTGTTACACTGTTAATGCTGCGGTAAAGCGCGACAGACTCTATTTATGGGAGTATGCTGTCAGATGTAATACCCGGCTCACCCATAAGGGATGAACTTCCGCCCGCGAAACGGTTATTATGTGTTTGTCCGCCCGACCGTTCCTCGCATGGAGGTTTTCATGCTGTCCATTTGTCATGTGTGTTGGAACGGGCAGCCCAAATATAACGGTGTACATACACCCACGGAGGAATGATTCTATGTCAACTGTAGTCGTTGTGGGAACGCAATGGGGAGACGAAGGCAAAGGTAAAATTACCGACTATCTTTCAGAAAAAGCGGATGTGGTTGCACGTTACCAGGGTGGTAACAATGCAGGACATACGATTCTGATTAATGAGAAAAAATATAAATTAACAATGGTACCATCCGGTATCTTCTATGAAGAAAAAGCATGTGTAATCGGTAATGGTATGGTTATCAATCCGGCTGCACTGATCGAAGAGATCAACTATGTGCATGAAAATGGATTCTCTACCAAAAACCTGACGATCAGCGATCGTGCGCACGTGATTCTGCCGTATCACATGGTACTCGACAAGCTCGAAGAAGAACGCAAAGGACCGAACAAAATCGGTACTACCGGTAAAGGAATCGGTCCTTGTTATATGGACAAAGCAGCCCGTGCAGGTATCCGTATCGCGGATCTGATGGACGCTGAAGAATTCGAACTGAAGCTGCGTCATCTGGTCAAAGAGAAAAACCAGATGATTACACAAGTATATGGCGGCGAGCCGGTTGATGTAGAAGCGATCCTGCAGGACTATCTCGGTTATGCAGAGACACTGCGTCCTTATGTACGTGATTCTTCTGTTGTGCTGAATGATGCTATTGATGAAGGCAAACGCGTACTGTTCGAAGGCGCGCAAGGGGTCATGCTGGATATCGATCAAGGTACTTATCCGTTCGTGACCTCATCCAACCCTTCTGCCGGTGGTGTATGCATCGGTTCCGGTGTAGGTCCTGCCAAGATTCAGCAGGTTATCGGTGTAGCCAAAGCCTACACTACTCGTGTAGGTGATGGTCCTTTCCCTACCGAGCTGCATGATGCAGTAGGTGATCAGATCCGCGAAACGGGTCATGAATACGGTACAGTCACCGGACGTCCGCGTCGTGTGGGCTGGTTCGATACCGTTGTAGTACGTCATGCACGTCGCGTCAGCGGTATTACCGGTCTGTCCCTGAACTCTCTGGATGTACTGACTGGTCTGGATACAGTGAAGATCTGCACAGGCTACAAATACCGCGGCGAGTTCATCACTCACTATCCGGCAAGCCTGAAAATGCTGGCGGAATGTGAAGCGGTATACGAAGAAATGCCGGGCTGGAGCGAAGATATTACCGGCGTGAAGACGCTGGAAGAACTGCCGGAAAGCACGCGCAACTATGTAAACCGTGTATCCGAGCTGACCGGTATTCCGATTGCGATTTTCTCGGTTGGACGTAACCGTGAGCAGACGAATCTGGTGGCACCGATTTACGTATAATTGCATCTGTAAGGGATGTAGTGAAATAGCGATATAGATGATAGAGACAGAGCTTAATAATGACAAGGCACCCTGCGGGGTGTCTTTTTTTATGGAAGCCTTTTGAATCGCTGAGAATACTTGATAGGCGTAGAGGTTATTATAGCGTGAAAGTTGAAAGTTTTGACGGGATTATGGTAAAGTAAACGGGGAGTTATAAAGGTTAATTTTTTGACATTAATTGATTACAATTATTCATAATTTACGTAATATTTGACCTTATAGGCCTTATGCCATGAATCGGGTGCAGTCTTAAACAGCTGAATCGCATAACGGAAAAGGCTATTGAACGATTAAAATGAATCATGCTAAAGCACAAAAGGAGACGGTCATGAAAGGTTTGAAAGGTAAACGGGGAACCGGCAACGAGTCTGATCAGCAGACAGTCCGGGAAGAACAGCACAACGATCAGCAGTCCAGTGAACAGCAAGAGACATCATCGTCCAAGTGGTACACGCTTACCGTGGATTCGATCCGCCAGGGGAAAAACAAAGTACGTCGTCGTCTGATAATTGCAGCTGCCAGTGTAGCTGTAGCAGGCGGTCTTGTTTTGGCGGGGAACCACTATGTAACCGCGAATACCACTTCGTATTATGTAGTGTATGTCAAAGACAAGGCTATCGGCAGCGTATTGCAAAAATCGCAGCTGGATAAGCTTTTTAATGAGAAGCGTGCTGCATACCAGAAGAAGTATCCGGATGCCACAATGGTATTGAATACCAACGGCATCACCACTACCGAGGAAAAAGCATTCAAAGCCCAGGTGGATTCTACATCTACACTGAAGCAGCTGGATAGCATGCTGACTGCCTATGCCAAAGGTAGAGAAGTCGTGATCGGTGGCAAAAGTATCGGTATCGTTGATGATCAGAAAACGATCGATCAAGCGCTTAAGCTGGTACAGACCAACTATACCCGCAAAGCCGAAAATGCTGCCAAAAATATGAACAAGACATCCGTGAAAAAGCTTACCCAGAGCTATGCTTATAGCAAAAAGGTAAACAAGCTGGAATCGGTCAAGCTCAACGAGAAGGTCACATCCAAAGAAATCAAAGCCAATCCGCAAAAGCTGCTGAGCAGCAAAGAGCTGGCCAAAGTGATGCTAACCGGCGTGGAATCACCACTTAAATATACAGTACGTGAAGGAGATACAATCAGCTCGATTGCTGCTGCTTATGATGTATCCCAGCAGGAAATTTTCGATAATAATCCGGGTATTCAGGAAACTTCCCTGCAGATTGGCGATGAGCTGACACTAACTGTACCGCAGCCGCCGGTGACTGTTACTACTGTGGAAGATTATTCGGAGCAGGTCGTGACAGAACCTGCGGTAGAGATTCGCAAAAGTGATACGATGCGTGCAGGCGAATCCAAAGTGATCTCTGCCGGCAGCAAAGGCTTGAAACGGATCGACTACCGGGTGACCAAAGAAAACGGTCAGATGGTTCGCGAAGAATGGGTAGGCCAGGAAGTAGTCAAGGAAGCTTCACCCAAAATCATTATTAAAGGTACCAAAGTAGTCGTTGGCGAAGGCAGTGGTAACTTTATCTGGCCATCCAGCGGTGCAACAGTAACGAGTCCGTTCGGACAGCGCTGGGGTCGTATGCACAAAGGAATCGATATTGTGGGCAGTTCCTCGGTGATGGCGGCCGATGATGGCGTCGTTACCTATGCGGGTACCATGACTGGCTATGGCAATGTCATTATTATCGATCACCGCAATGGCTACGAGACCCTGTATGGTCATCTGAGCCAGATTGATGTCAGTAATGGTGCAGTCGTTGAGCAGGGCCAGCACATCGGTGTAATGGGCAATACCGGCCATTCAACCGGTACGCATCTGCACTTTGAGATTCATAGCGGCGGTGCGCTGCAGAATCCACTCTCCTATTTGCGTTAATCCCTATCGGAATGGATAGGTCATCTGAACGAGACCTGTCTTATATCAATGCAGCTTCTGAATCGATACTCAGAAGCTGCATTTTTTATAGCCTTGAATATGGTAAAATAAAAGAATCAAAGCAGGTATGAGGTGACTACCCAATGCAGGGAAAAATTCTGGTCGTAGACGATGAACAACCGATAGCAGATATCTTGAAATTCAACCTGGAAAAAGAAGGCTATGAAGTCATATGTGCTTTTGATGGGATCAGTGCGGTAGAACAGGCTTTTGCCGAGGAACCGGATCTTATTCTGCTTGACCTGATGCTGCCTGGCAAAGACGGGATGGACGTGTGCCGCGAGGTACGGACCCGTCTGGATATGCCGATCATCATGCTGACTGCCAAGGACGCCGAGATCGACAAAGTGCTTGGACTGGAGCTGGGAGCCGATGATTATGTGACCAAGCCGTTCAGCACCCGTGAACTGCTGGCCCGGGTCAAAGCCCATGTACGCCGTCAGCAGAAAAAAGCGCCTGTAGCCGCTGCGGTAGTACCGGAAGTACCGGAGGAGAAGAACGGACTGGCTTTATTTGAATTATTTATCGATACGGATATGTATCTGGTGTATAAAAGCGGAGAGCCGCTTGATCTGACTCACCGTGAATATGAACTGGTCTATTATATGGCCAAAAATGCCGGCAGAGTGATGACGCGCGAGCATCTGCTGCAGGCGGTGTGGGGATTTGAATACTTTGGGGATGTGCGTACTGTCGATGTAACGATTCGCCGTCTGCGGGAGAAGATCGAGGATGATCCGAGCAAGCCGGAATATATCCTGACCCGCCGTGGACTCGGTTATATGATGCGCAGTCCAAAAGCAGGAGGGTGGTAAGGTGAAGCGCAGGCTTCGGCTGCTGCCAGGGTTCAGCCGCACGATTCAGGCGCGGCTGATCATTATTTATGTGCTGCTCATCTTGATTGCGATGCAGCTGATCGGTGTCTATTTTGTAAGTTCAATGAAAAATTCCCTCACCAGCAACTTTACTCAGGATCTGCAGGAACGTGCCGAGCTATTGTCTGTACTCGCAGCTGACAAATGGTCCGGCAGCGGAGAGACTGGCTCGAACTCGGTCAGCGATCTGAAACTGATGGTAGACAATCTCTATAATATGAGCGGTACCGAGATTCAGGAGATTCAGCTGCTGGATGTGAGTGGACGGATCGTCATTTCTTCGCTGGATTCCGATTCCAATGCGGAAGCCCGACGTAATACACAGACCGTAGTCAGCCGCGCTCTGCAGGGAATCAGTGATAATGAAGAATATATTATCGACGAGACCGGCGAACGTAAACGGGTCGTGGCCGAGCCGATTATGAGCGGCAACCGTACAGTGGGTGCCGTCTATATTGTCGCGTCGATGGCCGATCTGTACGATACGATGAAGCGGATTAATGGGATCTTCCTGTCAGGGCTGCTGATCGCACTGGCGCTGACTGCCGTACTCGGTGTGATTCTGGCTCATACGATCACCCAGCCGATCAAGGAAATGACCCGGCGTGCCAAACAGGTGGCTGAGGGTGATTTTGACCATCATATGACGGTATACAGCAATGACGAGATCGGGCAGTTGAGTGAAGCTTTTAACTATATGACCAGCCGCCTGCGGGATGCGCTGGCCCAGAATGAAGAGGAAAAAGACAAGCTGGCTTCTATTCTCAAAAATATGAGCGACGGCGTAGTAGCGACCGATGAACATGGCTGTGTGATTCTGGTGAACCGGGTGGCAGGTGCCATGCTGGATACGAGCGAGCAGGACATTACCGGCAAAACGCTGATCGAACTGCTGCCACTATCCGAACAGGATCGCAGCAAGCTGCAGGCTGGTACGCTGCGTCATGTCATTTTGAAAATGGGACAGGAAGAAGAAGGCAATACTTCGATCATACGTGTCACATTCAGTCCGATTCACCGGCGCAAAGACAATATTGCAGGTGCAATAGCCGTTCTGCAGGACGTGACCGATCAGGAGAAGCTGGAAGGCGCACGAAGAGAATTTGTTGCCAATGTCTCGCATGAGCTGCGTACACCACTTACGACGATCAAGAGCTACACCGAAGCACTGGAAGATGGGGCACTGGATGAACGTGCACTCGCGGAACGCTTTATTGGTGTAATTCGCAATGAGACCCAGCGCATGATCCGGCTCGTCAGTGATCTGCTGCATCTCTCCCGTCTGGATTCCAGCGAAGCGATGATGCGCAAGCAGCGTACGGATGTACTGGAGCTGCTGGAGGATACAATTGATCGTTTCTTTGTACAAATGAAACAAAAGGATATTCGTTCATCGATCGATATGCAGCCGGAAGTAGGCAGTGTATGGATCGACCGGGATCAGATGGATCAGGTACTCGATAATCTGGTCTCCAATGCACTCAAATACACGCCTGACGGCGGCAGTATCAAGCTGGGAGCGCGTTGTACAGAGGATGGCATGCTGGCGTTATCTGTGGAGGACACCGGTATCGGTATTCCAAAGCAGGATCTGGGACGGATCTTCGAGCGCTTTTATCGGGTAGACAAAGCCCGTTCCCGCAATATGGGCGGTACCGGACTTGGTCTGTCTATTGCCCGGGAAATGGTACGCGCTCATGACGGTACGATTGAGCTGGATTCCGAGCTTGGACAGGGCACAACTGTGACCGTTATGCTGCCGCTGCATGAGGAAGGAGAGGGTATGAGTTGAGAGAGAACATCAAATCATGTGCACTCATGCTTCTGATTGTGCTCAGTCTGATCCAGAGTTATTTTCTGATCTACCGGATGCCGGGTGCCGACTCGGTCGCCAATTCGGAAGCCGGTTATGTACAGGCAGAAGATATCGGTCCACGATCAGATGTCGAGAACCTCGTGTTTCCGGATCAGATGATTATTCATAAATCGGGAAATCGACATACGATTTTCTATCCTTCTTCATCCAATTACAATTCGATCTATACCGATCTCAAAAATAGCAGCTTTGGACAATTCCGTCGTCTGCCGCTGCAGAGTATGGACTGGGATATGATCCGCAGTGAAGCCGGGATCGAATTGACCTTTAACAGTGGAATTCCCGTCAGCCTGCTGGAACGCAGCATGAATCTGAATCCGGATTCCCTGTTCGAAGGAGATGCCGTTAATCGTATCCTTATCTATAACGCTGCCGAAAATAATACGCCGCGTGCTTTCTTTTTCAGTGCCGGTGGTGATGTGGTCTATGAAGCGACTGATATGAAGTGGACCAGCCAGGATGTACTGAAGCATGTACTGATTGGCGAAAATGGTATCAACTATCAGTATGCCACAGGTGGGTATTATGTTCCCCAGACCGGTCTGAGTATTCCGACCGTTACGCTCAAGCTGGACAGTCTGACAACCGAGCAGATGCAGCGCAATCTGTTTTTTGATCCGGGCGCGACTCGGAATATCAACGAAGAGAACGGTACGGAAATCTATACGGACAGCAAGCGCAGTCTGCAGGTCGATACGCAGCAGAGATGGATGACCTATACCGATCCGACAGCACCGACAACCGGCACGAACAGTGTAGTCGATAATGTGCTGTCTGCTGTCGAATTCGTCAATCAGCACGGGGGGTGGCCGGGTACGTATATGCTGAATATGAGCAGTACAGACAACAAAAAAGGCTTTACGTTCCGTCAGTACTATCATTCGTATCCGATTATGGATACAGATAAGCTCCGATTTGGTTATATGCGGCTGATGGTCGAATACAATACCGTATCTTCCTATGAGCGTTCCCTGCTGTATCTGACAGCCGATCAGCAGCTGGCTGATCAGCCGCTATCGTCCAATTCGCAGATTCAGATTCTGCCTGGAGGCCAGCAGCTGACCCATTTGCTGCAGCAGCAGATTCCAGCCGGTCAGACGATTCGCAATCTGTCTCCTGCCTATCGTCCAACACTGGGCAACGGCGTCGTGGTACTGACACCGGTATGGATGGTAGAGCTGCAGGATGGGACGCATCAGCTTATTCAGTCAAATCACAAACTGTAACCGAAGAGGAGGTCCAAGATGGATTGGGGAAGAGCCAAAAGTGTACTGATCAGCGCCTTTTTACTGCTGAATATCATATTGGGTTACCAGCTCTGGATGGATATACGTGATCAGGCCCAATCCAATCTGGATATCGCTTCCCTCAGTGAAAATGCACAGCGGGCCCTGGAGAACAAGCATGTGCAGGTGACCGCCCAGATTCCGAGGGAAACTCCGATTCTGCCGGAAATGATCTATCGCAGCAATGCGCCGGCGGTGCAGCAGCCGATGAAGCTGTCGCGTCCGGTGGACAGCCAGCTTATTTTCAATGAAGACGAGCTGAAAAACCAGCTGAATGGCGAGATTCAGAATATCAACAAGTATCAATATGATCCGTTTATTACCGAAGAAGGCATTTTTGTGATGCATCCGCTTATAAATAACGATTTACCCCTGTTTAATGCGAATCTGGAGCTGTATTATAGTAATCAGAAGATTATTTCCTATACCGCCCCGCAATTGATGGTGGATGGCGAGAATGAAGGACAGCCAAGACAGGAGATTCTGTCGGCTTCCGTAGCACTAGGTACTTTGATTGAAAAAGAACTGCCGGACAACGCGGTAGTTAAAGATATATCGCTGGGTTTCTATGGACAGCCGCTGGACAGCAGCCGGTTCAAAGCTGAACCGGTCTGGAGAATCGTACTGGAGAGCGGCGAAATCTATTATGTACAGGGAATAAACGGGGAAGTCATGAGATCCCCGGCGGCAGAAAATGAGGAGTAGACATAAATGATAGGCATACATGGTATACAATTTACAGTATTATCGAGTGGTTCAACAGGCAATGCGACTGTCGTTCGCAACAAAGACGCGGCAATTCTGATCGATGCCGGCCTCAGTGCCAGACGGATCGATGAGCTGATGCGCGAGCGGGAGATGACCGGAGAGGAACTGAGCGGCATTCTGGTCACTCACGAACACTCTGATCATGTCAAAGGACTGGGCGCAGTCGCGCGCAAATATCAGTTGCCGATCTATGCCAACGAGAAGACCTGGATGGCTATCGAACGGGCAGTCGGCAAAATTACCCCCGAGCAAAAGCAGATTATGCAGACGGGAGACTTTCTGACTTTTGGTTCGCTGCGAATCGAGTCATTCGGCATCTCGCATGATGCGGCTGAACCGGTAGGTTACTTTTTCCGGGATGGCGATCAGAAGCTCAGCGTGGCGACCGATCTCGGCTATGTCAGCGACAAGGTGATGCAGAGTATCTCCGACTCGGACGTGCTCGTGCTGGAAGCCAATCATGATATCGAAATGCTGCGCATGGGACGTTACCCGTGGAACACCAAGCGGCGTATCCTTAGCGATGTAGGTCACTTGTCCAATGATGCAGCCGGAGAAGCGCTCAGTGAGCTGCTCTGCAAAAAAATGAAGCGCACGTATCTGGCGCATCTTAGCCGGGACCATAACATGATGGAAATTGCCAAGATGACTGTGAGAGATGCGATGGAGAGCAGAGGCTGCTTTTTCAAAGACAGCGAATTCCAGCTGTGTGATACGTACTATGATCGGCCTACACCGTGGGATATGCTCAGCGAAACCTATATATCGGAGAAAATGTTATAATCCGGCGTTTGAACAGCAGGGAACCGCAGGTAATAGATAAAGCACAGCAGAAGAACGCAGAGGGGCGATGAGCATGGCATTGTTTGATGATGATTTCTATTCCACCAAAGTGCCGCGAAAATCCCGGCGCCAGGCTTCGCTTCCACCTTCTTATCCGGTTCCCCGCTCGTTTCGTGTACAGCCGCGCAGATCGTCCATGCTGAAGATCGTGCTGGTCAGTGCATTGACGAGTGCAGTCACCGTATTCGCCGTACTGGGAGCCCTGATCTGGTATCATAACAGCTACCCTGCTTCGGCATCAGCCAGCAGTCTGCTGCCACTGGAGCAGACCGGAGGCAATCCTTATGAGCAGCTGACCCGGGTTGCCGAGCAGGTACGTCCTGCGGTAGTCAGCATAGTGAATTACCGAAATGGGGAAAAGGAACTGGATACGCCGCCTGCACTGGATGAATCAGCGCTCGGCTCTGGCGTTATTTTCCGCAAAGAAGACGGCAAAGCCTATATTGTCACCAATAACCATGTGATCTCCGATGCCGACGAAGTGGATGCTGTATTAACAGACGGCACAATGTTGAAGGCTACGGTAGTGGGTGCCGACTTTATTAGCGATATCGCTGTGCTGTCGGTCAGTGCCAAAGATGTGGATACCGTCGCCCAGATTGGTGACTCGGATCAGCTACAGCTGGGCGAGACCGTGCTGGCTATTGGCAATCCGCTCGGGTTTAATGGTACGATGACATCAGGGATTGTGAGTTATGACAACCGGCTCATCCCCGTATCGCTTAACCAGGATGGCAATTACGACTGGGAACAGAACGTGATTCAGACCGATGCAGCGATCAATGAAGGCAACAGCGGCGGCGCACTCGTCGATCTCAGCGGCCAGGTGATCGGGATCAACACGATGAAAATTGCCGATACCGGTGTCGAAGGACTGGGCTTTGCCATTCCGATCAACGAAGTGATGGATAACGCCGAGCAGCTGATGAAAGATGGCAAAATCAATCGCCCGTATCTCGGTGTCTACAGTATCGATCTGGATAATGAATATGCCTATCCATCGTATGACGAAGAAGAAACGGAGTCCAAAAAGCCGAAACTTCCCGATGATGTCAAAGAGGGTGCAGTGATCGTCGAAGCAAGCGGACCTGCCAAAGCGGCGGGGCTGGCAGCCGATGATGTCATTGTCCAGTTGGATCGCGAGAAAATCGGCTCTACGCTGGAACTGCGCAAATATCTGTATCACCACAAAAAAGCCGGAGATACACTCAAAATCACGTATTACCGCAGTGGAGCCAAGAAGACGGTCAGCGTCACTCTGGAGTCCCAGCCGGATAATCATAAATAACAACTCAGGATACACCGGAAAGGAAGCTTGAAACTATTGATGTATGTCGTATGCAAAGATCATGTGGAAGAGGCACTGGAAGCCTTCGTCGATGAATTCGAGGATGCTCCGGATGTCGTAGATCTGAAAGAAACCGAATTCTCGGACTGGGACCCGCCCGCCAAATGTATTTATTGCGATCAGCACGGTGAGTTTCTGGTCGTCTGATTTGCCGGATCGTTCCGGATGATACACAGCCCGTCTTTGCCTGCTCCAAGAATGGAGACAGAAGAGACGGGTCAAGCTGATACAGAGAGATAACGAATGCCTTACACTACTATATAACAGCCAGACATTCCATTAGCGCGTACTGATCATGACGGAACAAAGGGGAAAGGACCGGATATCGCGGTCCTTGTTTCTTGTTGCCCTCAGAGCCGTAGGCTTTTTTTCATTTACGACTTTGCTGTAAACCAATTTTAACTGCTTTGAGACGATTGCTGCAGAATACTTGGATATAATGGGACATGTCGGTTTATGCGCGTCAGTATGCAGAATCAGAATGCCCAGGGAAAGGAAAGGAATAATGATAGACATCAGGTATGGAATGCTCACAATGAACAAAAAGGAACCGCAGCAACAGAGGGAAAGGTACTCCGGACATACCGGGTTCAATATACATAGAGGGCGGTGGGTATATGCCTAAGCCGCTCCAGCAACACCGTTATATGCCAGGGCTGGATGGCCTCCGGGCATTCGCCGTACTGGCTGTTATTATTTATCATCTCAATACCGATTGGGCACCCGGCGGACTGCTGGGTGTTGGAATCTTCTTTGTGTTATCGGGTTATCTGATCACGGATATTCTGGCTGGGCAGTGGGAACGCCATCACCGCTTTGCCATGAAGGACTTCTGGATTCGCCGCGCACGCAGACTGCTGCCGGCCATGTTCGTCATGATCGCCGTAGTAGCGGTCTGGTGTCTGATCGGCGACCACTCCAGACTTAGCGCGCTGGCTGGAGATATTCCGGCAGCCCTGCTGTATGTGAGCAACTGGTGGTTTATTTTCCATAAAGTATCGTACTTTGAGAGCTTCGGACCGGCTTCACCACTCGGTCATCTCTGGTCACTCGCCGTAGAGGAGCAGTTCTATCTGTTATGGCCGTTCCTGCTGCTGCTTGGACTGAAATTCCTGCCTAAGCGCGGTAATCTGGCAGGCTGGATTGTCAGCCTGTCCATTATCTCGGCACTGCTCATGGCCGTCATCTATGTGCCGGGTGAAGATCCTAGCCGTGTATATTATGGAACGGATACGCGCATATTCGCCCTGCTGATCGGGGCGGCGCTGGCGATTGTCTGGCCGAGCATGAAGCTCAAAAGCAGCGTATCTGCTCCTGCACGGAATGTACTCGATGGAATAGGTACCATCTCTCTGCTGGTGCTGATCTGGCTCGTCTGGCATACGAATGAATATCAGCCGTTCCTGTATCGCGGAGGCATGCTGCTCATCGCTATCCTAACCGCGATTCTAATCGCTGTACTAGCTCATCCGGCGAGCCGCCTGGCAGTTATCGTCGGCAGCAAGCCGCTGCGCTGGCTGGGCAAGCGCTCCTACGGTCTGTACCTGTGGCATTTTCCCGTTATTACGCTCAGTACGCCGCAGGTCAGCACGGAGGAGCCTTCGATTCTGCGAGCCATTATCCAGGTGGCAGTCAGTCTGGCACTGGCCGAGCTTAGCTGGAGATATGTCGAAGAGCCGATTCGAAAAAACGGCTTCCGTCAGGTGCTGAACCGCACGTATGCACAGCGCAGCCAATGGCGCAATTCTCGCGCCTTGATCTACGGCGGCGGTGCTGCCATGCTGTTCGTCGTATCGGCACTCGTGCTGGGACATGTCGTCTCCAGTTCGGCACCCAAAGTCGATCCGCAGCAGCCGCAATCCGTGTTCATCGTCGGCAAGCCTGCTTCTACCGAAGACAAGTCCGACTCGAAGACGGACAAGATGCCCAAGGAAGTAGCAGAGACTGTGAAGCCCAAAGATAAGACTACTTCTCAGGACAGCACAGCTGGACAGGATGCCGGTAACAAAGAAAATGCCGACTCATCGGATAACAAGTCTAACGAGAGTAACGCTGAACCGACGAGCAAGCCATCCTCCGGCAGAACGACAGGATCGAGCAGCCTGAATTCGGGCAGTACCAAGGAATCGACTTCCGGTCAGCCGAGCAAGCTGGCGTCGGCTTCCCAGCAGAATTCTTCTGATCCTGCATCTGCGGTGAACAAGAAAGTGCTGGATAAAATCGTCTCTGGCGACGGAGTAACTGCGATTGGGGATTCGGTTATGCTGGACGTTGCCCGTCATCTGAGCGAAGTCATGCCGGGTATTACGAT
The DNA here is from genome assembly GCF_000346635.1 of Paenibacillus shenyangensis. NCBI lineage: Bacteria > Bacillati > Bacillota > Bacilli > Caryophanales > Paenibacillaceae > Paenibacillus > Paenibacillus shenyangensis. The sequence continues at coordinate 15,463 of NZ_AOIG01000032.1, read as the reverse complement.
CGATGGCCGGGTAGGTCGCCAGATGACCGAAGCCCCGGCAGAAATCCAGCAGCTGCGCCGCAGTGGTCACCTGGGCTCCAAGGTGATTATCGAGCTCGGTACCAATGGTTCCTTTACCCGGGAACAGCTGGAAGGTCTACTGGATGAACTGGGCGATGCGAAGAAGATCATCCTGGTCAATACACGGGTGCCACGTCCATGGGAGACGCTCGTGAATGATACGATCAACGCAGTAGCTGCGGAAGATTCGCGCATTACTGTTGTAGACTGGTATTCGGCGAGTAAGGGACAGGACAGCTTCTTCGCGACCGACGGCGTGCATGTGAATCCGTCAGGTGCCAAAGTATTCGCGACGCTGGTTGCTAACGCGATTGCCGGTAAGTAAATTGGGAGTGAACGCCGGTAGTCAAATCATATTAGCGAAACAGATTTCTGGTGTATATAACTAGATTTAGAGGATATATTTTACAATTCATACGTAAGTCCTATACAGCTCATTTAACAAATGTTCGATATAATAAAAGGAAGAAAATCGTGTATCACAAGTGCTCCCTCCGGGCCGACTGCCATTCAGTCAGCGTGGAGGGAGTTTTTAATTATTTTTTGAAAAAATTAAATATTTACATAGATTCCTCCGATATTTAATTGGTAACTATCTAAGTGAATAAACGGGGGTTTTGGTTTGAAACGATTAGGGGTGCTCAAAAAATCAGCTATTATGCTGTTAACGGCTGCTGTTGTATGCACAACACCAGTAGGTCTGACAACAAGCGTATCCGCTGAATCCGCAAGTGTGGATTATTCTTCAAACTATACATGGGTACAAATGAAGCCTACTACTTATCCCACAGGCAGAACAGCACCACTGATGACCTATGATCCAGTCAATAAGTATATTATTCTGTTCGGTGGTCTGGTATCCGGTGTATGGTCGGGTGAGACATGGAAATGGGATGGCCAGAACTGGACAAAGCTCACTACAGCGACTAAACCTCCTGCTCGCAGCGGAGGCGGTATGGCTTATGATCCGAATAGCCACCAAGTGATTATGTATGGTGGCGATGGTGGAGGAACCGATACATGGGCTTGGACGGGAACTGATTGGAAGAAGCTTCTTACAGCCCATAATCCAGGTGTACGCCGTATACCTTATATGTCGATGGCTCCAGATGATAACGGCGGGACCAATATCTTGCTATTTGGCGGATTGGACAGCAATAACAACGAGTATAGCGATACATGGATCTGGACCGGTACAGACTGGGTTCTGGCAGGTATGAATACAGGACCTTCTGCCCGATCATTTGGTCAGATGGCTTATGATCCGATTCACAAGAACACCGTATTATTTGGTGGTGTAGGTAACAATACATTTTATAATGATACCTGGACATGGGATGGTTCCAGTTGGACCAAACATACATTGTCAGCGAGTCATACACCACAGGCAAGAGCCGGAGGCGGTATGGCCTTTGACGACTCACATATCATTATGGCTGGCGGCGACGGTAGTGGTACTTCCCTGAATGACACATGGATCTGGGATGGCAATCAGTGGGAGAAGCAGTCTTTACAAAGTAACTTCACCTCGCATGCCCATCTGGCTCTCGCTTACGATGGCAAAAATGGCAAGATCGTGATGTTTGGTGGATTCACATCGGGAGTATCTGCTCTTCCACGGGATACCTGGATTCTGCAGAATCTGCCAAAAGTAAAAACAGGAATCGTAGAGAAAGTCACTTCGACTTCCGCTTCCCTGTCCGGCGAACTGCTATCTGCAGGTAAATCTCCTGTACAATATGCAGGGATTGAACTGAATGATGGCGATCTGGTCACCCGCCAGGCAGCACCGGATAATCAGCTAGGTAGCTATACGTTGAATGTTACCGATTTGAAGCCGGATACCAACTATACGTATCGCGCGTATGCAATTGATGTCTATGGCAACGTCGCTTATGGTGACAATGTCAGCTTCATGACTAAGAAGAAGTCCCCACTACTGCTCGACAGCTACAATTACAGCCTGAAAATGGGCGAGACTCATCAGACAGTCGCTCAATCCGTCTATGAAAGTGATAATAGCCTGTTTACCATTACAGATGGTGTGACATTCAGCTCTCAGGCACCGGAGATCGCTTCGGTCGATGACAAAGGTCTGGTAAAAGGTGTAGCTGAAGGCAATACGGTCGTAACAGCAGTGTACAATGGTCTAACAGCACAGGTAACAGTAAATGTATACTTTATGCCACCGACGCTTGTAAATCTGTCTGTAGACAGTGAATCCTATACACTTCGCAAAGGCACGACCCAATCTACTGTAACGCGTGCGGTGTACGATGATGGTACCAATGCAGTCATCACCAGTGGTCTTCACTACACATCGTCCGATGAGAGAATCGCTACTATCGACAGCAATGGTGTTATCACGGGCAGATCCAAGGGCAGTGCAGACATTACGATTGAATACGCAGGCAAAACATTCACTATTCGGGTCAATGTAACCGAAAAAGATGACTCCAAAAATAATAATACGACCAGCGGCGGAGGCGGGGGCTCCGTACCTTCCAAACCTAATCCTGAGCCGATTGCACCTCCTGAAGTGGTGATTGCCGATCCTTCTACAAGCGAACCGATCGCTACATTAATCAAACAGGAAAAAGACGGCAAAAAGACAGCTACGATCGCAGTGGATAGTGAGAAAGCGATTGAATCCCTGGAAAAATCCAACCGCAGCATACTGGTTATTCATTCCGATGAAAATGCGGATGAGACCCATACCCAGCTGGATGGTACCATCGCCAAATGGCTGGATAACAAAAATGGCGCAATCGAGCTGCAATCACCAACCGGAAGATATATTCTGCCAGCCAAGCAGCTTGGTGTAAATGAACTTATCGTCAAAAATAATGCAGCAGCCAGCCTGTCCCAGCTGCATCTGAATGTCACTGTATCAGCAGCTTCGACTTCAGCCGAGCAAGGCATCCAGAATACAGCTGCATCCAAAAAGGTAAGTCTGGTCGGCCCGGCGATGAACTTTGGTGCGACTTCCACGTACAATGGAGAACAGACACAGGTTCCGAACTTTGAACAATATGCACAGCGTCTGATTCCGCTGCCAGCAGGTTATGATCCGAATCGTATTACAACAGGTATCATTTACGATGAGAACCAGACCTCATTCATGCACGTACCAACACAGGTTGTGCGTATTGATGGTCAATATTATGCCCAGATCAACAGTCTGGTGAGCAATGGAACGTATGCATTGATCTGGAACGAGAAAACATTCGATGATGTGACGAATCATTGGGGCAAGGCTGCTATCGATAACATGGCTTCTCGCCTCGTCGTAGAAGGCATGAATGAGACGACGTTTGATCCGAATCGCCAGATTACTCGTGCTGAATTCTCCGCGATCGCGGTTCGTGCATTTGGACTTCAGGATGATCATGCAGTAGGCAAATCCTTTACCGATGTAGCCAGTGGTACATGGTATACGCCATATGTAGGCACAGCATCTGCGTATGGCCTGCTGAATGGCTATACCGATGGTTCGTTCAAGCCTGACAAGACCATTACCCGTCAGGAAGCTATCTCCATCCTGATCCGTGCAGCCCGACTAGCCGATATTAACCCATCCGCCAGCAGTACAACAGCACTGAACAGCTACAAGGACGGCGTTCAAACCTCCGGATGGGCCAAGCAGGACGTAAGTTATGCGACAGAGAAAGGCATCATGCAGGGAGATGCAGCCGGTATGCTGAATAGCAAAGGCGCTGTAACTCGTGCAGAGACTGCTGCTCTGATGGAGCGGATTCTGAAATTTGCAGAACTGATCTAAGTCATTTGTGCAACCTGCTGCCCAGACGATCTGACGTCTGACAGAGCTTGCAACATAGGATAGTATATTTAAAGAAGAAAGAGACCCTTCTGTTATTGAGAGGTCTCTTTCTTTTAGACTTTTATTCCTGCTGAGTAGAAGATGGATAAAGATTCTATATATTAATAATAAGGTTTATTTTTTTCATCCATTGCACGTACTTGTTCTTCCAATAGACGTATTCTTCGATTTTGACGATACAAGATTGGAGAGGTTACTATAATAAAAAAAATGATAACTCCTATAATCATATGAAGCCTCCTTATGTAAATAGATCTTAAAATAGTCTACATAGAATAAAGTATCTATTCAAAATAAAACTCAGAAAATAAAGTATGACATGATTTTTGAAATGATGAAAGAGGATATTAGCAGACTCTATCATGATATCTGGTATGATAATAACATGTGAGTTCCAGCGACGGACGACAAAGCAGTAGTATTCAGGAGGAAATTATTCATGTTCATACAGATTATTGGAGTAGGTAAGCTCAAGGAAAAATACCTCGTACAGGGAATCGCCGAGTACGCCAAGCGGCTGACGCCATACATCAAGTTCCAGGTGATTGAAGTTAGTGACGAGAAGGCACCAGATACACTCAGCGATGCCGAAGTACGGATTGTGAAAGACAAAGAAGGCGAGCGAATTCTGGCGCAGATCAAGCCGGATGCGCATGTAATTACACTGACGCTGGACGGCAAGCTGTGGAGCTCCGAGGATCTGGCAGCCGAGATTGATAAATTAGGTACGTATGGCAGCAGTCATATTGTATTTGTGATTGGTGGTAGTCATGGGATTGGGGATGAAGTGCTGAAGCGTGCGCAGCAGAAGCTGTGTTTTGGTCGGATGACGCTGCCGCATCAGCTGATGCGATTGGTGCTGGTGGAGCAGATTTACCGGGCGGTGAAGATTAACCGAGGAGAGCCGTATCATAAGTAACGGCATTTGAATCATGTATATGATACACGCCCGGGATCTGATGACAGTATGAATTGCATTGGAACCTCGAGGGAAAATATCGAAAGGGTGTCGTTCGAGACACCCTCATTTTCAGAATTACTATAGATTTTCTTGATAGAAAGCACCTAATTTTTCAACGGCTTTGCTCACCGGTTCTGGCCTGTCGTATAGGTCATAGTGGCTCGCCCCTTCTATAATGAGCAAATCTTTTTTATCGGAAGCTGCTCGGTTATAAAGCTCATGGCTATCCTTGTATGAACCATACGCTCCTTGTACTCCGCCGACAATGATTTGTAAAGGTTGAGTCAACAGACTTTCTGCTAAATGGAAAGCATCAAAGCCGATTACCGAGTCCACGCTGGTGAATTTCAATTTGTTTGGAGAGTTAGGATTCTGACCTCTTGGCGTTCTATAGTAATCAACTGCTCCTACAAGGTCAATATCCGTCATACCGGATTCTTCTCTTTCAGCATGACTATTAGGAATCCATTGTGTAACCATAGGTTCGGCTCCGCGCGCTTCAGCTGTGCGCTGTTGAGCAACGGCCTCTAACATTTTTATCGGATCGCCTTCACCGCGATAGCCCCGACCAATATTAATACCGACGACTGTACCAACTGCTTTAATGCGGCGTTCTGTCATTGCAGCATTTACAGCATATCCGCCTCCCGCACAGACTCCTAACACGCCAATACGATTTTCGTCTACATACTCTAGGGTAGTGAGGTAATCAACCGCACACCGAATATCCTCAACACGAGCGGCTGGGTATTCGGCATAATGAGGCTCGCCTTCGCTTTCCCCTTGATAAGATGCATCGAATACGATCGTCACATATCCTCGCTCAGCAAGTTTCTCTGCATAAATGCCCGCTGTTTGCTCTTTACAACTGCTGCCCGGATGAACACAAACAATGGCTGGGTTTTGTTTCTTCTCTTCAGCATATTTAGGTATATTTAGAATTGCTGCCACATGTAGCCCATGGGCACGAAATTTAACTTTCTTTTTAATAACTATCATAGTTAAAATCTCCTTCGCGTTTAAATACACTTGTGTGTATTAATTGTCTTATGTATATTTACAGTAAGGTGAAAGTACAATTGATTCAATACCAGATTACGCAATATGTGTATTAATACGCATATTGTTTTCATTGTGTATAAAGTAAAGGAGATGCGTGCCGTATGGATAAAATAGATCGGAGAATTCTAAAGTCTCGACAGGGCATTCAATCGACTTTTTTGCAAATGTTGAATAAGGAAGGGTTTGACGAGATTACGGTTAAACATATTACGGAGGAAGCCAATATTGCTCGAAAAACATTCTACCTGCATTACATGGATAAGTATGATTTGTTAGACAGGATTATAGATGACCATATCGTACAGCTGCGAGAAATATGCGATCAAAAAAAAGAAATGGGAATTATAGAAGGCTCGATCTTATGGTTTTCTTATTTTGAGCAGCATAAATTATTTTTTGCCGCATTGTTTAAAAGCAGAGATGCCTCATCATTTCGCAAAAAACTATTGTCTTTTACTATGGGGGAGATAAGTAAAAAGATTGACCAGGATTCGCATCCAATTATCGATCGACATATTTTTTTAAAGTTTTTGGGAACGGCAACTATGGGAGTATTGGAATCTTATGTACTTGATGAAATAGATAGAGATATTGAATCTGTAGCAGCGCAAGTTGTGCAGCTCTATAAGCGCTTAAATCCCCTGAGTATGTGCTAGTCCCCAAAATGCAGAAACGGCTAATTACTGCTAATTACTGCTAATTGCTAATTCTGAAGAACAAGTCCTTTTACCATCATTTTCTTTACGCTTGTTTAGGTAAATTCCTTGTTATCTTTCACCGATAGCCCCGTCAAGCTAAACCGTATCATAAGTAGGGTGAACTTTTGAAAATTAATGCACAGATAGAGACTGCACAATATGCTAGAACTATGATTCTGACAACAAACAGCCCTTCCAGCTAGAGATATCACAAGATGGCATCAAGACTAGCAGCAGTTGAAGTGAAACGCACACATAAACGAATTTTCAATTTCCGCGAGCATGAAGCTTGCGGATTTTTCTTTATTAAATGACGGAATTTGTTGAATCAGGCAAAAACTTTAACAGAAAAGGCAAAGACTACAGTATTTACTCCCCTATACTTAGAGTAAATATCCTACCGATAGGAGAGGAGCTTTTTGAGAATATGACAAGTAAAATGATTCGGGCACTCGTGTTCATTCTCGCATTTTCGATTGCCGGATACGCAATGGTTCAGTATGGCGTTCTTCAAGCGAGTGATGCTGGACTGGTCTCTTTCAAATTGCAAAAGCCGGATTTTGAACTCCAACCATGGGTGTATGTGTTATACATCCATATTTTTACCGCGATATTTGCCCTGATCATAGGACCTTTTCAACTATTTATAAAGCCAACACATACCAGAAGACGTTGGCATCGCCTATTCGGGTATGGATATGTTTTTTCGATTGTAGTTAGTGGGATCGTGAGTGTGTATTTATCCCTTTTTGCGACAGGAGGCTGGATTTCCAGTCTTGGGTTTATGTCGCTCGATGTATTGTGGGTAGGGACTACGATTACGGCAACGAGAAAAATTATGGCCAAAGACATCCATGCTCATAAAGAATGGATGCTTCGCAGTTACGCGCTTACTTTTTCAGCGGTCACGCTTCGAATCTTTTTAGCGCCGTTGGCTATTCTGCTTGGCGATTTCGAGGCAGCGTTTCGGGTTGTCGCTTGGCTTTGTTGGATTCCTAATCTGCTCGTCATGGAAGCCATAATTGCCGGAATGAGGCAGCGGCTGAATAGGTATAAGGATGGAATTTAATCATATTTGATAGTTATAGCCATTTTATATTTTAAACCCCTGATGTTAACATGCGAGGGAGGTTACGTTCATGCGAGAAAACATTGGATTTATCGGACTTGGATCTCTGGGTATGCCTGTCGCCGTCAATCTGCTGCAAGCCGGCTATGCGTTAACCGTATACAACCGTACTCCGGAAAAAGCGCAACCGCTCGTCGCCCAAGGAGCGCAGCAAGCGGTTCGTCCGTGCTCGTCAAACTGATCGGTAACTTCCTGATCGTCTCTGCCGCACGCTCGCTGGAAGGCATTAGCAATAGCCGAGCGTGGCGGAGTTGATCCCGCAGCAGCCGTTAACATGCTGACCAGCACGCTGTTTACCGCCCCGATCTATCAAAGTTAAGGCAAAATGATCGCCGAGAAGTCCTCTATATCCCACAGTAAAATTCCGCAGAAAGATGTCGGCCTCTTGCTGTCGGCGGCGCAGCATGTACAAGTTCCGGCTCCGCTTTCCGGGTTGCTGCTTGATCTGCTGGAGAACGGAGATCGGAGCCGAACATAATGCAATTACTGTTAAGGACTGCAGCAGGCCTCTTACCCTAAGCCTGCTGCAGTCCTTTTTTTAGATTTGAAGCGCACCGCAGGCGAGGATCTCCTCGGTCGAGCGTAGTCTTCCGATACGCGGAAAGATCGTGTGAACCACATGGTCATGTTCTTCTTGGCTGAAGCCGGTCATGGCATCTGTTGCAAAAATCACTTGATACCCGTGGGCAAAGGCTTCGCGTGCCGTGGTATCGACGCCGATACCCGAAGCGATGCCGCAGAGTATAAGGGTCGTAATGCCCCGTCGGCGCAGCTGCAGATCCAGGTCTGTTCCGTAAAAGGCTCCCCACTGACGTTTCGTAATGAGGTGATCACTATCCGTTACCCCGATCTCCGGCACGATTTCGTCCCAACCAGGTATCAGATTAAGAGCAGGAGGAGCCTGATCCAGGAGCGGACGCGGCATGTCTTTAAAATCTTTTGAAGATACACGAACGAGTCCAACGAATGCTCCTGCCTCGCGGAAGGCTTGGACCATGGCGGCGGCACGGGTGACAACTTGCTCTGCTGAGTGAGGCGCGTAATGGCTCCCCAGCCACTGCTGCAAATCGATTACGATCAATGCCGTCCGGGGAAATGAATACAAAAGTTCTTCCAAGATCACTCACGCTCCTATTCAGAAATCGAGTTTTCTTAAATGACCGGTAGTATTATATTTTAAACATAAGGTCATTTGACTGCCTGTTCATGATTTTGTACTATGGGTTTAAAAATGTCAAGCGGGGGTATGTGAAGATGAGCGTGACCAAACAGGATATTATTCGTTCGGCTGCCAAGATGTTTCAAGAAAAAGGATTCATGGCCACTTCCATTCAAGAAATTGCTCAAGACTGTGCCATTGCAAAAGGCTCGGTCTATAAATATTTTCCTTCCAAAGAAGACCTGTTATGCGAAGTTTTCGACGATTGCCAAACGGCTTATTTTGAACAGGCGGAACAGCTCCGACGAACTTGGACAGGCACGCCCAAGGAAGGACTTGTGAAGCAAATCGTATTTCGTTTTCAGTATTTTATGGAATACCGGCATATCATGGTCGACTTTGTGGAGCTGCCGATTACGCAGTATGCCAATTTCCGTTCGCTTCGAAACCATGTGCGTGCCCGGATGATGGAGGGGCATAAATCTTGGCTGCTTGATGTTTATGGAGAGAGAATCGAACCTTTTCTATGGGATCTTGTATTCATCTATCGCGCGATTCTGAAGGATTATCTGCAGCGCCTCATCTCCGAGGCGAAGCAGCTGTCGATTGAGGATACAGCCTGGTTCATTGTCGACAAAATAGATGCTCTCGTTGAACATATGTCCGATTCGGGCTCCAAAGGACTACTTGGACCGAAGGCTTTCGCAGCATTCATTCATCCGGATTCGCAGGACTGGATGAACGATAGGCAAAAAAGGATCGAAGAAGGATTGAGCAGGGTAATGGCGCGGATTGAAGCGTGGTCTGGCGGGCTCGCTCGAAAGCAGGAGCTGCAAGAGATTGTTCGACTGTTGGAGACCGAGATCTCTCAGTCTCAGCCCAAGAAATCGCTTATTCAGGCCCTGTGCGGTTACTTGGAACACGAACAGGAGTTAAGAAGTGCCGTTATTCAGTTGAAGCAAATGCTTATGGAAGAGTAATGCGCAGCCATTCATCTATACTTCCCCATCATTTTAGCTAAAAACTCCCGAAAACTTTCGATATAGCTGCTGGGCTCTACAATCTCGAGATTCGTTCCGAAACTCGCCAGAAATTGAAATCCCGCACTGCTTTGAGGAACTTGAATAGTTGCCATTAAATATTCGGGACTATAGTTTTCAATGCTCTTTCGTCCGTACCTTTCAATAAACTGATCTTTTACGCTAGGGGAGATCAAGGCTTTGACTTCGATCAGTTCCGCTCGGTAATCGGACTCCCTTTCTTGCTCCAAGAAATCCTCTCTCGGGCTAAACGTCTGATCGCTCATCGCAAGATCATCCATCCGAGAGAGCTTAAACGTGCGATATCCCATACGCTCCAAACAGAATCCTTTCAGATACCAGCTCGTTTCGCTAAAATGAAGCTGGTAAGGCTCAATGATTCTTTTGGTGGCCGTGTCGTTTTTATCGATGTAATCGAAGGAAACCAATCGACTCTTTACTATGGCTTCTTGGCAGGTTCTCAGGGTTTGACGAATCTCGGACCGGCCTTCCCAATCATAAAAAGACAGATGAATCGAAGCTTTGGGAGCTAATGGGCTCACCATGGCTTCGATTTTTCTGATCGTCACTTCGACTTCTTCGCTGATCAGAATTTGTTCCAAACCGCTAAGCGCCGTCAATATATTCTCCAAGTCGGCGCTGCTCAGGAGACGTTTATCCACTTTGTATTCATCCATATTGCCATAGCCGCCGTTTACTCCGATAACCGAATAGATAGGGATATTCGATACGCTCAGCATTTCCATATCGCGCAGAATCGTTCTTTTGGAAACGTTGAATAATTGCGCGAATTCTGTAGTCGAAACGATATCTTTTTTCAGCAGGATCATAATGATCGATATTAATCGTTCAACCTTGTCCATGGGTTCTCCCTCTTTTTCTGATGAGTATAGAACGGTGACATACAGCTGTCACCCTTCATGAATTATACTACAACCATAACGAAAAGGAGGAGACATCATATGTCGGCTATCGCGTATTTGAACTTTGACGGAAACGCAGAACAAGCGATTGAATTTTATTCGGAGGCTTTCCAAGCAGCCGAAGTTAAAAAGGTAAGATTCGGGGATATTCCACAAGACCCTAATTATCCGATGCCCGAAAACGAGTTGAAGATGATTATGGAGTCTTCGATCGAGTTCGAAGGCGGGAAGATCATGATATCCGACATTTTGCCTTCCATGCAATCGGTGACAGGCGAGCTGGTGAAAGGAAACAATATTCTGATCAGTCTGGTCATGGACGATAAGTCGAAACTGGAGCAGTATTTCAAAGAGTTGTCCGTCGGCGGTCATGTCACCATGCCGTTATCGGCTTATCCGTGGTCTTCGTGCTTCGGAACGCTGATCGATCAGTTCGGCGTGAATTGGAAGTTCAATAGCGACGCGGATCAATTTCTGGACAACGTCATCTCAAACCGATCTTAATTGATTCCGAAAAATGGTCTTCCCACCGAAGGCCATTTTTTTATATGCCAAAGGAGGCACGAGTAATGAAAAACAGCTATGCTTCGCTGATCTTTTTTATGGCTTTAGGGATATTCGGCATCATCACGACGGAAATGGGCATGATCGGCGTTCTTCCTCAAATTGCTCAAAAGTTTCACGTCACGCCCTCGCAGGCCGGCTACCTGGTGAGCGCATTTGCTCTGATCGTCGCCGTATCGGGCCCGTTTCTCATGCTGCTAGCCTCCGGCATGGATCGAAAAACGATCCTGCTGTTCTCGATCCTGATGTTTGCCGTTTCTAATGGGGTGTATGCGTATACGTCGAGTTTCGAAGTGATGCTGGCTTTCCGGGTTATTCCGGCGTTTTTTCATCCAATCTTTTTTTCGATAGCGCTTGCGACCGCAGCCAGTCTGGTTTCTCCCGAAAAGATCGGCAGAGCTATCACCCAGGTGATGGCCGGAGTCACCGTCGGATTTGCTTTCGGCGTTCCGATCACCTCCTATCTCGCTGCAAAAATTTCAATGGAAGTCGCTTTCTTGTTCGGAGCGGCAGTGAGCATCATTGCTTTTACAGACATACTGGTCTGGCTGCCCTCGATGCCTATAAAAGAAAGAATGTCTTTCGGCAAGCAGCTCGGCGTATTGCGTAAACCTCAATTGTGGCTAACGATCTTGATCGTAGTCCTGATTTTTACGGCGATGAGTTCGGTTTATAGTTACTTTGCCGAATATCTGGGAGAAGTCACGCATATGAACGGGACCTGGATCAGCCTGATGTTAATGATCTTCGGGATTACGATGATTGTAGGGAATTTCTTGTTCGGTTTTTTGCTGAACAAAAAACTGACCCGAACGGTGATCCTGTTTCCTCTCGTGTACGCGGCCGTTTACTTATTGGCTTATTACGGAGGTTCTTATTTTTGGCCGATGACGGTCATCGTATTCGTGTGGGGCGCTGTTCATGCCGGAGGACTGATTGTAAGTCAATCCTTGTTGATGACTGATGCGAACGAAGCTCCCGAATTCGGCAACAGTTTATTCGTTTCTTTTTCCAATGTAGGCATTACGTTAGGAACATGGGTCGGAGGTATGTTTATTTCTCGATTGGGCGCGCAGCAGCTCGTCTGGAGCGGTGTACTGTTTTGTACGCTTGCGTTCTTGCTCATCGTGATCCGAATATTCATTTTTAAATCAAAGGCTGAGCAAGCATGAAATAGCGGATGTTGCAAATGCGAAATGAATCTCTTGGCTATAGCTCCAACATATGACCAGACATACCTTTTTCATATGACAGAACTCCTCTTCCCTCATGTTATACTCATTAGAACAAAAAGGCAGAAGGAGCAAGTGATATGATTCCCTTTCGACATGACCATGTAGGTAGCTTTTTACGTCCTGGCAATTTGAGTCAGGCGCGTGAACAATATAAAGCAGGCAGCATCACCCATGAGCAATTACGAGCTGTAGAAGATCAAGAGATTATTCGTATCATTGAAAAGCAGAAGGAAAACGGCGTGCTCGCAGTTACGGATGGTGAGCTGCGCAGAAGCTGGTGGCATTTTGATTTCCTGGGCGGTCTGGACGGCGTAGAGTTGTATGAACAGATCGACGGCCCGCAATTCCACAATATGCAAACGCGCAAAGGCGGTATTCGCGTTGTAGGCAAAGTCGATTTCTCGACACATCCTTTCCTGGAGGATTTCAAGTTCGTTAAGCAGCATGCAGGTGACGTCGTAGCGAAACAGACGATTCCGAGTCCGAACATGCTGCTATATCGCCTGGAGAACGGTGCCAATGTGTATACGGATCGCGAGGCGTTCCTGCAGGATACAATTGCAGCGTATCAAAAAGCGATCCAAGCGTTCTATGACGCAGGATGTCGCTACCTGCAACTGGACGATACCGCATGGGCAGACCTTTTCTCGGAAGCAGGGCATGATAAGCTGCGCGCCAAAGGGTTGGAGCCCGCGGAAGAGTTGCACACGATGCAGCGCATGATTAACGAATCATTGGCTCATAAACCGGCGGATTTGGTAGTGACGATGCACATTTGCCGTGGTAACTACAAATCGAACTATTTCTCGACGGGCGGCTATGATTACGCTTCTGAGGTGATTTTCGGCGGCTTGGACGTAGATGGATTGTTTTTGGAGTTTGACGACGAGCGCTCCGGCAGCTTTGATTCATTAAAACATGTGAATCGCAAAGATCTGAAAATCGTGCTCGGTCTGCTCACATCCAAAACCGGCGAGTTGGAAGATAAAGAACACATCAAAGCCCGGATTGCCGAAGCGGCTACGTATGTGCCTCTGGAGCAGCTTTGTTTGAGCCCGCAATGCGGATTCTCGTCTACAGAAGAGGGCAATATTTTAACAGAAGACGAGCAATGGCGTAAGCTTCGTTACGTGAAGGAAATTGCAGACGAGGTATGGGCATAATCCATTTATTCAGATAAAAAAGGGGTTATAACATGACAATTCAAGCAGACCATCAGGCCTCGAATATCGTTACGGTTGAAGCGTTGATCAATGGCCAGAATGTAAAGTCCCTTTCCCAATCCACCAAAGAGAATCCGGCTAATCCAGCCGAGATCGTTGGCTATTTCCCTGTGACGACGAAAGAACAAGCTGTCGAAGCGATTGAAGCCGCCGCAGAAGCCTTTAAAACATGGAAGAAAACCGATATCGAGCAGCGCGTTGCGAGCATGCGCAAAGCGATCGAAAAGATCAGAGCAGCCGAGAACGAAATTGTACATTTGCTGTCCAGAGAGCATGGCAAGCCGCTGTATGATGCACACGGTGAAATTTATGTTGCGTTGATGTGGATGGAGTTTGTTTGCAATGAAGCGGCAGCGGCTCTCAAGGATGAAATTCAGGAGCATGATCACGGCAAGACGATTCTGTCGTATGACCCGATCGGCGTGGTGGCGGCGATCAGTCCATGGAACTATCCGATTGCGTTGTCTACGATCAAGATCGCTCCTGCCTTGCTGGCGGGCAACACGATTGTGCTGAAGCCAAGTCCGTATGCGCCGCTGGCGGCGGCGAAAGTGGCTGAGATTATCGCAGGTGAATTCCCTGCGGGTGTCATCAACGTGGTTCATGGAGCTGCGGATGTAGGCGTGGAGCTGACGACGAATCCCCACGTGACGAAAATCGCTTTTACCGGCGGAACCGAGACGGCCAAGCATATTATTAGAGCAGCTTCGGACACGATCAAGGATATGACGCTTGAGCTCGGCGGCAATGACGCGGCGATCTTCCTGGAGAGCTTTGACGTGAACGACGAGCGCGCGATGCGCCGGATCGTCGTTTCCAATTTCCTGACGACAGGTCAAATTTGCATGATCGCCAAGCGCGTGTATGTCCACCGTTCGATCTACGATGCGTTCGTGGAAAAATATATCGAGGCGGCCAATCGCTGGATTCGTATCGGTGATCCGTTCGATCACAATACGACGGTAGGTCCGGTCAATAACCTGAAGCAAAAAGAGTACGTGCAGAGTTTGGTCGAAGACGCGAAGCAGCGCGGCGCGAAGGTCATTCCACTCGGCACAATTTTGGATCAGAAGCTGTTCGACCAAGGGTACTATCTGCAGCCTACGCTTGTGTTGGGATGCAATGTGCATGACCCGATCGTCGTGGAGGAACAATTCGGCCCTACGGTTCCGGTTCTGCCGTTCGACGATGAAGAGCAGGTAATCCATCTCCACAATGAAAGCATCTACGGATTGACGAGTTCGGTGTGGGGGAAAGAAGAAGATGCGATTCTCCTGGCACGTCAGCTCGAAGCCGGAACGACGATGATTAATACCGCTGCCGTACAGGGGCTGGATGTTCGGTTCCCCTTCGGAGGCTTCAAGCAGTCCGGGATCGGCCGTGAATACGGCGTAGGAGGCATCCGCACGTATACGGAACAGCATGTGATCAATGTGCCGAAGATGCTGGACCTTCCTTATATTCCCGAATAAAGAGTAGAGGTTGTTCCAGAATCCTGCAGTTTGCTGCGGTTTCAGACGCTAATTAAAAGCCCTACCTGCCAATCTGGTCAAGCCCCTATTTTGTAG
>NZ_AOIG01000031.1:0-67695 GCF_000346635.1 Paenibacillus shenyangensis | reverse complement strand
TTTATTTTCGTCAACACTTTTTTGTGACTTGAATTCAGTGTTTTGAAGGAGAGTTTTAACCATCTACTCTCCTGAATACAACCTGTATTCAATTGGTGCGAAATCCAATTTATCATACATAATTGTTGGTCGTCAAGACTCGTTATTAATTTTCTGCTTGAGGGTATCTTGCACTGCGGACGTATTTGGCCAGTTCTTTTTGCGGGGCAAATCGTGCATACATTTTGAAGATGGTTTTATAACGTTTATCAATAGCCTGGCGAATATCATTATTCAGCCGCTGATCGCTCAGATCAAAAAGCATTTCGTCCAGTTCCTTTCTTAGGACATAGGCCATTTCTTTACATTCTCTCTCATTCAATAACATTCCAAGCATACGTAGTCCTCCCTAGTAACCCTTCACTTTATATATTAACCTTTGCTGCTGGCTGTCTGATTGTTAAATTATTGCCAGTCATATCATAGCAGTCTAGATAGTGATGATTTAACCTAATTCCGTATGCTTGTAACTGCATTTACTTAAAAATCCATGGTTTCTAGCTGCGTACCAACCAATAAGTTATTGTACTTTCTATCCCGGCAGCTACAACAAGCATAATTACAAGCCAAAATGAAGCAGTAATGGTTGATCTTATAAATTGTTTACGCTCTGTTTTTAGTCTGTATCGTGCTGCGCTATCCCATGTAGTAAGACTATCCAAAATGAGCTTCCCGAACTTCAGACCGTATGCTGCAGCAATCAGAATAGCCGGTATCTCTATAATGCCATGTGGTAGTAGACCTTTTACAATAAGAGTAACTATGTCTACTCCCTCCATATTGCGGGAATATACAAGGAATCCAATCATCATCCCATTCATCACCAGAAAGATAACCGGAAAAATACCAAGAAAAATGCCAAGATAAATGACTAGTATACTTTTGATTGCATTATTGAAGAAGATAAATATAAAGTAACTGAG
Organism: Paenibacillus shenyangensis; assembly: GCF_000346635.1. NCBI lineage: Bacteria > Bacillati > Bacillota > Bacilli > Caryophanales > Paenibacillaceae > Paenibacillus > Paenibacillus shenyangensis. The sequence continues at coordinate 66,733 of NZ_AOIG01000031.1, read as the reverse complement.
TTCTACATTATTGCTCTGCTGCAGCTGTTGGGTGACTCCACGCAGTTGTTCTAGCTGCTTCTCCAAATATTCCCCTAACGGTACTGCCAGCCATACACCTGCGATAATACCGATAATAAATAAAACAAGCGATACCAGAAGCATCGTTTTGTTGATACGAAGATCATTCCAGAACGTACGTAATGAGAACATGGTTGCTCCTTTCTCCGGTTATATACCTGATTGAATTGATAAAGATAAAGAGACAGGAGGATGGATTCCTTTATCCCTGTCTCTCTATACTTTAGTATTTATTTAAAGATATTAAATGGTTATTCAAACATAGTTACTGCTCATATTTCTGAATAACACGTTTAGCAAGTTCCTCATATAGCTGACCAATCTCAGTCTCATTATTGTAGACAGAAGGTGAAAACTCTGGATCGGTCGGCAGATTCTCTGGCGCACCCAGTGGAATCTGAGCGAGCAGTTCCGTATGCAGGTTCTCTGCCAGCATGCCACCGCCGCCTCTGCCAAACACATAGTCTTTCTGCCCATCACGTGTCTGGTAGTATGCCATATTCTCGACAACCCCCAAAATTTCATGATTGGTCTGCAGTGCCATAGCTCCTGCTCTTGCAGCAACATAAGCAGCTGTAGCATGTGGTGTGGTTACCAGGATCTCTTTACTTTGTGGCAGCATTTGGTGCACATCGAGTGCTACATCTCCTGTACCGGGTGGAAGGTCAAGCAGCATATAATCCAATTCTCCCCAATCTACGTCTGCAAAAAATTGACGTAGCATTTTTCCCAGCATCGGTCCACGCCAGATCACAGGGTTATTCTCACGGATGAAGAAGCCCATGGACATGACTTTGACACCAAATCGTTCTACAGGCTGGATACGACCTTCTTCTACAACAGGACCTTCTTCGATTCCCATCATATCAGGTACACTGAATCCGTAAATGTCTGCATCAATAACGCCTACTTTTTTGCCAAGTCTAGCAAGGGAAGCAGCCAGGTTGACAGTTACTGTAGATTTTCCGACTCCACCCTTGCCACTTGCTACTGCAATAAAACGTACTCCGGAATTCTCACTGATAATAGAGAGATTCTCCAGACCTGCTGCATGCCCTTTCTGCTCGATCTCTTCGTCGGTAGGTGAAGAAGCTTCCTCGGGTGACAATAGACGTCTGACAGCTTCCATTTCAAGATCTGATGGCTCTCTGAATCGAATATGAATATCAATCGGTTGTACAATCTGAAGAGCCTGACGTACTGCCTGCTCTACCGTATCTTTATACTCCTGTCCCAGTTCAATACTGACTACGGTCAATGAGATACGGGTCTCCTTGATCATTACATCCCGTATTAACTGCATTTCCAGGAGTGGGAAATCATACTCTGGGTCTTTAACTTTGCTTAATAGTTCAAGTACATATTCTCTTGATAGCATGAATGGTGCACTCCTTATCAGATCAAATTAATATACCTCTATATATACAGCGTACCCATAATCATTGCCATTATAGCATTGTATACGGTTGCTTAGCGAATGGTTCAGCTGGCCTTCAGATTATCTGTATTCACCAAAACACACCAAAAAGCTCTAATCTCCTGCATATCTACAGGTATTAGAGCTTTCGATCAATTATCTTACTGTGGAATGCGCTCAGCCATACCTTCGATCAGAATCTCCGCAACTTCTGGACGCGTAAATTCAGGTGGTGGACACTTACCTTCTCGAAGTAGCGCTCTTACCTTGGTACCTGACAACGTTAAATGCTGCTCTTTGGGATGTGGGCAGGTTTTACTGGAGGCCATATTACCGCATTTGGTACAGAAGAAGCTATGTTCAAAAAAGAGGGGGGTAATATCGAGTTCCTCTGCTGTAAAGTTGGAGAATATCTCCTGTGCCTCATAGGTTCCATAATAATCACCTACACCTGCATGATCCCGTCCTACAATAAAGTGAGTACAACCATAGTTTTTACGGACCATAGCATGGAATATAGCTTCTCTCGGCCCTGCATAACGCATAGCGGCAGGGAATACTCCCAGAAAAGCACGATCCTGAGGATAGTAGTTTTCCAGTAATACCAGATAACTGCGCATACGCACATCTGCCGGTACATCATCTGACTTGGTCTCTCCTACCAAAGGATTCAGGAATAACGCATCAACGATCTCCATCGCACTTTTCTGAATATACTCGTGAGCGCGATGAACAGGATTACGAGTCTGAAACCCTACTACTGTTTTCCAGCCTTTATCAGCAAAAATTTGGCGTGTCTGGGAAGGATCATAATAGAATTCACTAAACTTCTCCGGTACAGGACGTTGCAGCACTTGTACCGGCCCACCTACATAAGTAGAAGATCTGCCAAACAGTTTTTTCACGCCTGGATGTTCAGGATCATTGGTGCGGAATACCTGGACAGCTTCTTCATTCTGATCTACCTGATAAATACTACGAACTTCCAATATTCCATAAATGACTTTATCTGTTTCTCCGACCAGAGCAACTTTCTCTCCAATAGCCAATTCGGAAGTGATCGATTCATCCAGGGCAAGGGTAATGGGTATACTCCATACCAGACCATTAGCGAGTCTCATATCTTTTAATACAGAGTGATAGTCCTGTTCTTCCATAAATCCTTCCAATGGAGAAAAGGCACCTACTGCGATCAAATCAAGATCCGATATTGTCCAGGTATTAATAGGAATCTGCTTCCATTGTCTGGCTTGTTCCAATAGTTGTTGTTTTTCGTGTCCTTCTACAAGTCGGTTAATCAGCTGACCTCCATGCGGCAGAATCTTCGTCATCTGGGTCTCTCCCTTATTATGTGATGAGTACTAGCACTTCAATACTGGATCATTTTATACTTATCCGAATAGGCATAGCGGCTAACTATCAGTATTTAGGGTCCATTTACAATTAAAATAAATCATTTATGTGTAGACCGTTGTTCAGCTGTAAGGGAATAGCATAATGTGTTCTATGAACAAAGGCAAAAGTCCGACAAGACTATCGATATTTTATAGGTACTTATTTATGCAAACCGCATTCTGTCTTTTCGGATCCCGCCCAGCGTCCTGCTCGTGGATCTTCACCAGGCATTACCTGACGAGTACACTGTTCACAACCAATACTAGGGTAATGACGATCATGCAAAGGATTATAAATGATATCATTATCGCGAATATACTGCCATACATCTTCTGAAGTCCAATCTGCAATCGGATTAAACTTCATTAATCCAAATTTGTAATCATATTCAACCTTCTTGGCATTGGCACGTGTAGGCGCCTGATCCCGGCGAATACCAGTAATCCATGAATCATATTGGGAAAGGATCCGGGTTAATGGCTCTACTTTACGTATATTGCAGCATGCATTCGGATCCACTGTCCAAAGAGACTCTCCGTGAGCAACTGCCTGTTCTTCTGGTGTTAGTTTTGGTGCTACTTTGACAAAATTAATACCATAACGTTCTACCATACGATCACGTGTCTCATACGTTTCTTGGAAATGAAAGTCAGTGTCGAGGTAAAAAATATCTGTAGAAGGGCTTATTGTCTGCAGCATGTCTACAATAACTACATCCTCTGCTCCAAAGCTGCAGGCAAAAGTAAGACTCTCAAAATTATCTACGGCCCAACGAATCACTTGCTCCGCTGATGCATGCTCCAACTCTTCTGCTTTAACTCTAGCCAGCTCTTCCTTCTCCAACAGATTCATATTATTTCCCCCATCTAAATTAGTTTTTTTCAATTTGGAAAAAAGTACTCATGAGCTATTCATCTCTTGTTAGGAAGATCGATGAACCGGACTTTACTCATGAATGCCCAACTCACCTAGGACATTAACTTCATAATTACACAAATTAAATGAGACTTGAATTAAACCGACTAAACAACTAAGAATTATAAGTATATTATAGTAGCTTGTATCCTTCTCTTCAAGACAATCTTGAAATTTCTTTTAAAAATATTAAATCAATGAGTAATACTTTCTCATTCGTAATTATATATTTTATTGTATGAGGATTTGCGAGGAGATATGAGTTGTGGATAAATAGCTTAATAAGGATATTTTCTTTATTTGCGTTCCTCTTATACACAGGCTTATACACATATTCCAGGCTACATTTTATTTACTGTATGATTAACCACTTCTTTTTTCCACAGGTTGTATACAATAGTGCATGATTTATCTTTCTGATAACATGTATAGATTTCTGATGACAAGTATAGAACTGAGATTTAATACACAAATAAAAAAGCCTTTCCTCTGCAAGAGAGAAAAGACTTTTGAATGAAAATTAACGTTTGGAGAACTGAGGTGCGCGACGAGCCGCTTTAAGACCGTATTTTTTACGCTCTTTCATACGTGGGTCACGAGTCAGGAATCCAGCTTTTTTCAGGGAACCGCGAAGTTCTGGATCAGCTTTCAGCAATGCACGGGAGATACCGTGACGAATTGCTCCTGCTTGACCAGAGATACCGCCGCCATGAGCCAGTACGATTACATCGTAGCTGCCCAGTGTTTCAGTCAGGTTCAGTGGTTGTTTAACGATCAGTTTGAGAGTTTCCAAACCGAAATATTCATTGATGTCGCGTTTGTTGATGACAATGCGTCCTTCACCCGGTACAAGGCGAACACGTGCTACCGAATGTTTACGACGACCTGTCCCATAGTATTGTACTTGTGCCATGAAACTGTCCTCCTTTTAATTATCCGCGAAGTTCGTAAACTTCTGGTTTTTGTGCTGCATGTGGATGTTCTGCGCCAGCGTATGCTTTCAGACGCAGCTTCATTGCGTTACCTTGACGAGTTTTTGGAAGCATACCGTGTACAGCTGCTTCGATTACACGCTCAGGTTTGTTAGCGAGCAATTCTTGAGCATTCGTCACTTTCAGGCCACCTGGGTGCATGGAATGACGATAGTATTTTTTGTCTTGCAGTTTTTTACCAGTCAGGTGAATTTTTTCAGCATTGATTACGATAACGAAATCTCCGCCATCCACGTGAGGTGTGAAAGATGGTTTATGTTTACCGCGGATCAGTGCTGCGGCTTCACTTGCCAGACGGCCAAGTGTTTTACCTTCAGCATCAATAATGTGCCAATTGCGTTCTACTTCACTTGGCTTCGCAATATAGGTCGTGCGCATGAGAAGTTCCTCCTTAGTCTGCTTTTGAAAATTTTCATTTTCATATATGATCGTTCTTTGTTTGTGTTGTTAATACACAATGTTACATTTGTAATAGTTATTGGTTATATCAATTGTAATGTAATTTTCTTAGGGGGCTGTGGGATAGCTCTAAGAAAACACAACTTTTATTTTACAGGATGAATCAGCGTTAAGCAAGCACTATTTAACCTTTTTTCAGACTTTTTTTATTGGATCATTTATCTTGAAAATTAACGTCATCATAGTGTACTCCCCACATCGTCAACGCCTTACTGATAGCGGTAGGACCTGCAGCGCTGCGATCGCATGCTGCAATCATTCCTGGTATGGCATCCGGCTTATGCTTGCCTTCTCCTACCTGAATGAGTGTTCCCATAATAATCCGTACCATGTGCTGTAAAAAGCCATTACCCGTAATATAAAAATGCAGGATTCCCTGGTCTCTTGTATGAGGACGTGTCTGAGAATAATCAATCTCTAGTCTCGTCTCCAGTACCGTACGAATATGGTTCTGCTTTTGGGAATAACGAGAAGCAAATGAAGTGAAGTCATAGGTTCCTACAAAGTGATGAAAAGCTTCTTCCATTGCCTGAACATTCAGTCTAGCCGGATGATGCAGCTGCATATGACGCAAAAATACATCAGCATACTGATTCGCATTGATCGTATACCGGTAAGTTTTGCGCTTGGCAGAGCGCCTGGAATGAAACTCCAGTGGAACATTCTGAGCCCCTGTCACAACAATATCCCTGGGCAGACGGCCGTTAAGGGCCAGAGGCCAGCGATCTGCAGGTATAGGGGAGTCTGTCATAAAGTTAAATACCTGGCCTACTGCATGTACTCCAGCATCTGTACGCCCTGAGCCATGGATTTTCGGCTTTTCGCCAATAAGAGTTGCTATAGCTTTTTCTAAATGATCTTGTACGGTATTCCCGTCCGGCTGTGTCTGAAAGCCATTATAACGACTTCCATCATAGTTTACGGTCATACATAGATTACGCATGTATCTCACACCTTTATATACACATACAAAGTGAGGGAGCCCCTAGTGGAGCTCCCTCCTTTATCTTGATACCAGTAACTTATCCAGACAGAGAAAAAAAGGGCTTTGTCAGAATCCGATGACCCTGTCCACCCTTCTTTATCTGCATGTTACGCGCGGTCTACCAGTTCAAGGTAAACCATAGGTGCAGCGTCGCCACGACGAGGTCCCAGTTTCAGGATACGAGTGTATCCACCTGGACGCTCTGCATAACGAGTTGCCAGTTCAGAGAACAATTTTTGAATTGCATCTTGTCCACCATCGAGAGATTCGCGACGTACATAAGCAGCTACTTGACGACGAGCATGCAGATCTCCACGCTTGGACAGGGTGATCAGCTTTTCAGCGATAGAACGAAGTTCTTTTGCCTTTGCTTCTGTCGTTTGAATACGCTCATATAAGAACAGGTCAGTTACCATATCACGGAACAGTGCTTTACGAGCGCTGGAGTTGCGACCCAATTTTTGATATGCCATATTGTATTCCCTCCTTCTTTAAATAATTAAGTGACTATTCTTCCTGACGCAGACCAAGACCCAGTTCCTGAAGCTTCTCTTGAACTTCTTCAAGAGATTTACGTCCCAGGTTGCGGACTTTCATCATGTCATCTTCGGATTTAGTAGTCAGTTCTTGTACCGTATTGATGCCGGCACGTTTCAAGCAGTTGTAAGAACGTACAGAGAGGTCAAGCTCTTCGATAGTCATCTCGAGCACTTTCTCTTTTTTGTCCTCTTCTTTTTCGACCATAATTTCAGCGTCTTTAGCTTCGTCGGTCAGACCTACGAACAGCATCAGATGCTCGGTCAGAATTTTGGCACCCAGACTTACTGCCTCTTCCGGACGAATGCTTCCATCTGTCCAGATCTCGATAGTCAGCTTGTCATAGTTCGTGACCTGGCCAACACGAGTATTTTCGATACCATAGTTAACACGGGAGATCGGAGTATAAATCGAATCGATCGGAATCACGCCGATAGGCTGATCAGAACGTTTGTTTTTATCTGCCGCTACATAACCGCGTCCACGATTTGCAAAAATACGCATGTGGAGTCTAGAACCTGGAGCCAGAGTGGCAATATGAAGATCCGGGTTAAGGATTTCCACGTCACTATCAGCACGGATATCTCCTGCAGTGACCACTCCATCTCCTTCTGCATCAATCTCTAACAATTTTTCTTCATCAGAGTGGATTTTCAGAGAAAGGGCCTTGAGGTTCAAAATAATTTCCGTAACGTCTTCCATTACTCCTTGAACCGTTGAGAACTCGTGCAATACACCATCGATTTGTACGGATGTTACCGCTGCTCCCGGAAGAGAAGAAAGCAAGATCCGGCGAAGTGAATTGCCAAGTGTTGTGCCGTAACCACGTTCGAGAGGTTCTACGATGAACTTGCCATAGGTTCCTTCATCATTTACATCTACGGTCTCAATTTTCGGCTTTTCGATTTCTATCACTGCAATATCCCTCCTTCAAAACGTCGCTTCGGTGAAACTGTCGCTAAAACTTTATTCAATAGACATGCAGTAGTCCCCGGCAAGCATAAATGCATCTCCGGGAGTATGACCACATTGAAGAGACATGCTTCGATTATACGCGACGACGTTTTGGTGGACGGCATCCGTTATGCGGGATTGGAGTTACATCCTTAATCAGGTTAACTTCCAGACCAGCTGCTTGCAGAGAACGAATTGCTGCTTCACGTCCAGCACCTGGACCTTTAACCATAACTTCAACAGCTTTCATGCCGTGTTCCATAGCTGCTTTAGCTGCTGTTTCAGCTGCCAGTTGTGCTGCGAATGGAGTGGACTTACGGGAACCTCTAAATCCAAGACCGCCGGAGCTAGCCCAGGAAATGGCATTACCATGAGGATCCGTAATAGTAACGATCGTATTGTTAAACGTGGAACGAATGTGTGCCACGCCAGATTCGATATTTTTACGGTCGCGACGCTTAGTACGTACGACTTTTTTAGCTTTAGCCATTGCTCATTAACCTCCCTTACTTCTTCTTGTTCGCTACTGTACGACGAGGACCCTTACGTGTACGAGCATTTGTTTTAGTACGTTGTCCACGAACCGGCAGACCACGACGGTGACGAACACCACGGTAGCATCCGATTTCGATCAGACGTTTGATGTTCAAAGAGATCTCACGACGAAGATCACCTTCAACCTTTGTACTTTCAATTGCTTCACGCAGTTTTCCTACTTCATCTTCAGTTAGATCGCGGACACGAGTGTTAAAGTCAATACCTGTACCACTCAGAATTTTCTGGGAAGTCGTTTTACCGATTCCGAAAATATATGTCAAGGCGATCTCAACGCGCTTATCACGTGGTAAATCTACACCAGCTATACGTGCCATTACGCTACACCTCCTCGATTAATTAACCTTGCTTTTGTTTGTGCTTAGGGTTTTCACAAATTACCATTACATTCCCTTTGCGGCGAATGACTTTGCATTTTTCGCAGATGGGCTTTACAGAAGGTCTTACCTTCATGTTAATTACCTCCTCAAGTTTTACTACCGTAAAACTTATTTCGTCAGCATATTATCTGCACCACAAATTTATATCACATAAGTATCTATTATACCATAGATTTATGCATTTGTGTTTTATTTACGATAAGTTATACGACCTTTTGTCAAATCATAAGGTGAAAGTTGAACTACCACCTTATCTCCAGTCAGAATACGGATAAAGTGCATCCGCAGCTTACCGGAAACATGAGCAAGAATCTGGTGACCATTTTCCAGCTCAACTTTGAACGTTGCATTCGGCAATGGTTCAAGAACCACGCCTTCTACCTCAATAACATCCTCTTTAGCCACAATGAGTTCCTCCTTAAACCGTATTTTTTTCGGCAGATTCAACAAACTTGGCAACTGCATGACGCAACTTTCCGTTTGTGACCCGTCCGCTTTCTTGCAAACTGTCTACGATTTCGCTACTCACCATCGGCATCAGCTCCAGATGAAGCAGATTCTTCTTCTTAGGCTGATCAAACTTGCGTTTGTTTCCGTCGGCGATATACACGAATTTCTCATCCGATATTGCAATGATTACAGCAGGTTGGCCAGCTCCTTTTCCCTTCGAAACTCTCACAACTTGACCGACCTGCGGGGATGTCCCTAGTTTCAAAACAATCACCTACGCGTTAAGTTTTGTGAAAATTTCCATACCGTCCGGTGTAACCGCAACTGTATGTTCAAAATGGGCACACAGTGAGCCATCAACCGTAACTACTGTCCATTTGTCTTCCAACGTTTTCACTTGCTGCCCACCAACATTCACCATCGGTTCAATTGCGAGAACCATTCCTGGTTTTAGCCGTGGACCCCGATCTGCGATCCCATAATTCGGGATTTTCGGATCTTCGTGCAATTTGGTTCCAATCCCGTGACCGACATACTCTCGTACGACTGACATCCCGGCATCTTCAATAAAACGCTGTATCGCATGTGATATTGTAAACAGACGCACCTCCGGTTTTACCAGGTCTAGTCCTGCAAATAAAGCCCCTTCTGTGACTTCCAAAAGACGCTTCGCTTCGTCAGAAATTTGTCCTACCGGATAGGTCCACGCCGAATCACCGTGATACCCCTGATACTGAGCTCCAATATCAAAAGTAACGATGTCGCCTTCTTGCAGTTTGCGTTTGCTTGGGAATCCATGAACAAGCTGCTCATTCACCGAAGCACAAATACTGGCAGGAAAACCATTGTATCCTTTGAACGATGGCAAGGCATTCTGGCTGCGAATATAACGGTCCGCAAGTTGATCGAGCTCTTCCGTTGTAATCCCTGGCTCGATAGACTGTTTGATCAAAGCGTGTGTTTCCGCTACGATTCGCCCTGCTTCTCGCATAAAGCCAAGTTCTGTTTCGGATTTGCAAATGATCATTCCGCTTAACCTCTCAGCAATGACACAATATCCTGTGATACTACGTCAATGCCTTGTTCGCCATCAATATCTCTCAGAAGATTGCGATCTCCGTAGTAAGAGAGCAAAGGTGCCGTCTTGTTACCGTACTCGTCAAGGCGGGTTGCTACACTTTCTTCGTTATCATCAGGTCTCTGATAGAGTTCCCCACCATCGATATCACATACGCCTTCTTGCTTCGGCGGATTAAATACGATGTGGTAAGTAGCACCGCAGGTTCTGCAAATGCGTCGTCCAGTAATACGAACGAGCAGCTTATCCCGGTCTACTTTTAGATTGATTACGTGGTCCAGCTTACGGTCCATTGCCGCCAGCATTTTATCCAGCGCCTCAGCTTGAGCCAAAGTTCTAGGATAACCGTCAAGCAAAAAACCTTTTTCACAGTCAGGTTGAGCGAGCCGCTCTTCCACGATTCCATTGGTTACATCATCCGGTACCAGCAAACCCTGGTCAATGAATTCTTTGGCTTTTACTCCGATGGGAGTTTCCTGTTTGATCGCCAGACGAAATGCATCGCCTGTAGAAATATGAGGAATACCCAGCTCTTTCACAATCACAGCAGCTTGTGTTCCTTTACCTGCTCCCGGAGGTCCCATGAATATAATGTTCACGCTTCGTCACTCCCCCTAAAACTACTCTTGCAAGAACAGCACGAAAGGTGCCGGATATGAATGGGACACCCCATTCAGCCGGAACCTGCCGTCTATTTATTGATAAAACCCTTATAATGGCGTTTGATAAGCTGGCTTTCGATCGTTTTCATGGTATCCAGTGCAACACCGATAACGATGAGAAGGGAAGTACCACCGATCTGAACGGATTTAGGCAGACCCGAGATTGCTCCCAGGAATACTGGTAATACCGAGATGAGCGCCAGGAACAGTGAACCGGTCATGGTCAAACGAGTCATAACACGAGTCAAGTAGGTAGCCGTAGGCTTGCCTGGACGAACGCCTGGAATATAACCACCGTTCTTCTTCATATTATCTGCCATTTGTGTAGGATTCATTTGCACAAATGTATAGAAGAAAGTAAAGCCTATAATCATTATAACATACAGCACCATACCGAGCGGCTGATCATACCAAAGATTCTTGGTAATCCATTGTGCCCAGAGATGTGTAGACCAAAAGCTTGCTATAATGATCGGGAATTGAAGCAGGGATACAGCGAAGATTACAGGGATAACACCAGCTGAATTGATCTTCAGTGGAATATGTGTATTCTGACCGCCATACATTTTGTTACCTACAACGCGTTTTGCATATTGCACCGGAATTTTCCGAATCCCTTGTTGGATAAAGATAACACCGACAACAATCAAAACTACGACAATAACAACGACAACCAGTTTCACAACGTTCATGAACGTTTGACCTGGCGCCAAGAAATCCGATTGAACCATATCACGAATATGCTGTGGAATTGCTGCCACGATCCCCGCGAAGATGATAATCGAGATCCCGTTACCAATTCCTTTTTCAGTGATCTGCTCGCCAAGCCACATCAGGAAAGATGTACCGGCCGTCAATACAAGTGCAATCAGAACATAACTCCAGATAGTAGCACCTGGAATCATTTCTGTGTTGTATAGACGGTTAAAGCCGATCGATGTACCAAAGGCCTGAATCAGACCCAGAATAACTGTACCGTAGCGAGTAATCTGTGCTAGCTTCTTTTTACCGTGTTCCCCTTGTTTTGCCCATTCCGCAAATTTCGGAATGACATCCATCGACAGTAACTGTACGATGATGGACGCTGTGATATACGGCATAATCCCGAGGGCAAAGATCGAGAATCGAGACAATGCTCCTCCGGAGAAGGTATTTAAAAGACCGAATAATTCTTGCCCCTGGTTATTTGTGGCAGTGAAAACTTCCGTGTTTACTCCAGGTACTGGTACAAACGAACCGATACGGTAGACAATCAGTACCAGCAGGGTAAATAGTATCCGATTTCTAAGATCCTCCACCCGCCATATATTCGTCAGGGTCTTGAACATTAGATCACCTCGGTTTTACCGCCGGCAGCCTCGATCTTCTCTACCGCAGATTGAGAGAACTTATTCGCTTTTACAGTCAGTTTTACAGACAGTTCGCCATTGCCCAGGATCTTGATTCCGCTTTTCGCACTTTTTACAATGCCTTGCTCCATCAAGAATTCCGGAGTAACTTCAGTATCAGCAGCCAGACTGTTCAGTTCAGCTACATTAACCAGTGCGTACTCTTTACGGGTTGGGTTAACAAATCCACGTTTCGGTAAACGACGATACAATGGGTTTTGACCGCCTTCAAATCCTGGACGAACACCGCCGCCAGAGCGTGAATTTTGTCCTTTGTGACCACGACCCGATGTTTTACCAGTACCACTACTAGTTCCGCGACCGACACGTTTACGTTCTTTACGGGAACCAGGTGCTGGAGAAAGTTCATGCAATTTCATCGTTCGTTGCACCTCCTTATTGATAATAGGCTAATCTTTCGATCAATTAGCCTTGAATTTCTTTTACAGATACCAAGTGTTGTACTTGGTTAACCATGCCACGAATAGCAGCATTGTCTTCTTGAATGACCGAATGGTTCAGTTTACGCAGTCCCAAAGTTTTTACAGTGACGCGTTGGTTTTCTGGACGACCGATCACGCTACGGACGAGGGTAATTTCCAATTTAGCCATGTGATTCCCTCCTTAACCGAGCAGCTCTTCGATTGTTTTTCCACGCAGTTTAGCTACATCTTCAGCACGTTTCAGGCGAGACAAGCCTTCCAGCGTAGCATTAACCATATTCATGGAGTTCGAAGAACCCAGGGATTTTGTCAAGATGTCACCTACACCAGCGAGTTCCAGAACGGCACGAACTGGACCACCAGCGATTACTCCAGTACCTTCAGATGCTGGCTTCAGCATTACGCGGCCTGCTCCGAATTTACCGTTTACGAGGTGAGGAATTGTAGTTCCTACGAGTGGAACGTGTACCAGGTTTTTCTTAGCATCTTCGATACCTTTACGAATCGCATCAGGTACTTCACCGGCTTTACCGAGACCAGCACCAACCCAGCCTTTACCGTCGCCTACTACTACCAGCGCGCTAAAGCTAAAACGACGTCCGCCCTTAACTACTTTAGCTACACGATTAATATGAACTACTCTTTCAGTAAGTTCTAAAGTATTTGGATCAATACGCAAGTCGTTTACCTCCTTTTTTACAATGTTTTAGAATTTAAGACCCGCTTCACGAGCTGCATCTGCCAGGGCTTGAATCCGTCCGTGATACAAATAGCCTCCGCGGTCAAATACAACAGACTCGTGTCCTTGTTCAACTGCACGTTTTGCGATCAGCTGTCCTACTTGAGTAGCAGCTTCAACACTACCGCCGTTTTTGATGTCTTTCAGATCTTTATCCTTAGTGGATGCAGATACCAAAGTTACACCAGCCACGTCGTCGATTAGTTGAGCATAGATGTGTTTTGCAGAACGGAAAATGTTCAGACGAGGACGCTGAGCAGTACCAGTGATGTTCTTACGAACACGCAGATGTCTTTTCAGACGAGCTTTATTTTTATCAGCTTTAGTAATCATGACTGTATATTTCACTCCCTTCATTTTACCTGAGCCAGCTTCAAGCTAGCTTGCTTGGGGTAATGAGCCATTATCCCCTAGCTTATTTTTTCTTACCAGCTTTACCTTCTTTACGAAGAATACGTTCGCCTTCATACTTGATACCTTTACCTTTATAAGGTTCTGGTTCGCGTACGGAGCGGATCTTAGCTGCGTAAGCACCTACGCGCTCTTTATCGATACCGTTAACTACGATACGAGTGTTAGTAGGTACATCGAACTCGATGCCTGCTTCCGGAGTAATTTCTACCGGGTGAGAGTAACCTACGTTCAGAACGATTTTATCGCCAGATTTGCTTGCGCGGTATCCGACACCAACCAGTTCCAGAGCTTTGGAGAAACCAGTAGTTACTCCGCTCACCATGTTACTCACAACACTGCGAGTTGTTCCGTGCAGGGAACGGTGAAGTTTATTGTCAGAAGGACGCTCAATCGTGATCACGTTACCTTCAACGTTTACTTTCATGTCTTTGTGAAGCTCACGGGACAGGGTTCCTTTCGGACCTTTTACCGTAAGAGTAGTGTTATCCATAGTGATTTCTACACCACTAGGTACTTCAATTGGTTTACGACCAATACGGGACATTGCGTTGCACCTCCTTATTTTATGACGTTAATTACCAAACGTAGCAAATAACTTCGCCGCCGCTTTTGGATTGACGAGCCTCTTTATCGGTTACCACTCCGTTAGAAGTAGAGATAATCGCGATTCCGAGTCCACCCAATACGCGAGGGATTTCATTGCTCTTCGTGTAAACGCGAAGTCCTGGTTTACTGATACGTTTCAGGCCAGTAATTACACGCTCGTTATTTTGACCGTATTTCAGGAAAATACGGATAATTCCTTGTTTGTTATCCTCAACCATTTCAGCATCACGAATGAAACCTTCACGTTTCAGGATATCAGCAATTTGCTTCTTCATTTTAGAAGCTGGAACTTCTACTGTTTCGTGACGCACAGTGTTGGCGTTACGAATACGAGTAAGCATATCAGCAATTGGATCTGACATAGACATGTGTGTGAACCTCCTTCCTGTTAATCAATGGTTTACCAGCTTGCTTTTTTCACGCCAGGAATCTGGCCTTTGTATGCCAATTCACGGAAGCAAATACGGCAAATTTTAAACTTTTGCAAAACGGAATGTGGACGACCACAACGTTCGCAACGAGTGTAAGCACGCACTTTGAACTTCGGTGTACGTTGTTGTTTAACTTTCATTGAAGTTTTAGCCACTTCGCCTGACACCTCCTAAAGATTTTCGGAGAAAAAGGGGCTTATATTCGAACCCCGTACATTTCACATTATTTTACGAAAGGCATACCCAGTTGGGTCAGCAGTTCACGGGACTCTTCGTCCGTTTTAGCTGTAGTTACGATAACGATATCCATACCACGTACTTTATCAACTTTATCGTACTCGATCTCTGGGAAGATCAGCTGCTCTTTCAGACCCAGTGTGTAGTTACCACGACCGTCGAACGCTTTGGAAGATACACCGCGGAAGTCACGTACGCGAGGCAGTGTAATGTTCACCAGTTTGTCCAGGAAGTAGTACATACGATCGCCGCGCAGTGTTACTTTAACACCGATTGGCATGTTTTCACGCAATTTAAATCCAGCGATGGATTTTTTAGCACGAGTGATAACTGGTTTTTGACCAGAGATCAGTTGCAGATCGCTTACAGCAGAATCCAATACTTTGGAGTTCGATACCGCTTCGCCCACACCCATGTTGATAACGATTTTTTCAACTTTAGGGACTTGCATAACAGTCGTGTAGTTGAATTTCGTAGTCAGGGAAGGTACGATTTCGTTCAGGTACATCTCTTTCATTCTTGAAGCCATTGTGGAAGGTCCTCCTTTCCTTAACAATTAGTATTAATCGATTGTATCTCCGGAGCGCTTAGCCACACGAACTTTTTTGCCGTTATCCAGTGTTTTGTAACCAATACGGGTTACTTTTTTTCCGTCCTTAGGATCAACGTGCATTACGTTCGAAACGTGGATAGGTGCTTCTTGCTCGATGCGTCCACCTTGCGGGTTCAGCTGAGTCGGTTTTTGATGCTTGGTGATCATATTCACGCCTTCAACCAGTACGCGATTTTCACGAGGATACGCAGCGATTACGCGACCTTTTTTACCTTTGTCTTTACCGCTGATTACGATAACTGTATCATCTTTTTTCACGTGCAGTTTGTTGTTGTGAGACTCCAACACTTTTTTCACTTTCGCCATTTCTGTACACCTCCTATAACTCACTCAGGCACAGGGCCTTATATCGGTATCGTTTAGATGACTTCCGGAGCCAGGGAAACGATTTTCATGTAATCGCGATCACGCAGTTCACGAGCAACTGGTCCAAAGATACGAGTACCACGAGGGCCTTTATCGTCTTTGATTACCACTGCTGCATTTTCATCAAATGCGATGTAAGAACCGTCTTTACGACGTACAGAGCTCTTCGTACGAACAACTACTGCTTTAACTACATCACCTTTTTTGACAACGCCGCCTGGTGTTGCTTGTTTTACAGAACACACGATAGTATCGCCAATAGCAGCTGTACGACGTCCAGTACCACCCAATACGCGAATACACATCAGTTCTTTTGCGCCGGAGTTATCGGCTACAGCCAAACGTGTAAATGGTTGAATCATTTCTAGTTCCTCCTTCCAGGCAACTTATATCAAATCATCAAATGATGATTGCTTCTTCTACAACTTCCACCAGTCTCCAGTTTTTATCTTTGGACAGTGGACGAGTTTCCATGATTTTAACAACGTCACCGATTTTCGCAGTGTTGTTTTCATCATGAGCTTTGAATTTCTTAGTGTACTTAATGCGTTTGTGATACAGATCATGCTTCTTGTAAGTTTCTACAGCTACAACAATAGTTTTATCCATTTTGTCGCTGACAACTTTGCCTACCTGTACTTTACGGGCATTACGTTCGCTCATAGTGGGCCTCCTCCCTCAGCTGACGGCAATCACAAGCTCGTCAAATATTGGATTATGAAGTAATTCCGAGTTCTCTTTCACGAACTACTGTTTTAGCACGTGCAATTTGCTTACGGACTGCGCTAATACGAGTAGGGTTATCCAATTGACCGGTAGCAAGTTGAAAGCGCAGGTTAAAGAGTTCCTCTTTAAAACCAGCAATCTTTTGCTCGATTTCAGCAGTGGTAAGGTTGCGCAATTCATTAGCCTTCATTTGCTTCACCACCCAATTCTTCACGTTTCACAAACTTAGTTTTTACCGGCAATTTATGAGAAGCCAGACGCATTGCTTCACGTGCAATCTCTTCAGATACGCCAGCAAGTTCAAACATAATTTTTCCTGGTTTAACGATGGCAACCCATTTTTCTACGTTACCTTTACCGCTACCCATACGAACCTCGAGAGGCTTTTGAGTAATAGGTTTATCCGGGAAAATTTTGATCCATACTTTACCACCACGTTTGATATAACGAGTCATAGCAATACGGGCAGCTTCGATTTGACGGTTCGTGATCCATGCAGGCTCAGTAGCTTGCAGGCCGAATTCGCCGAAGTTCAGTTCAGTACCGCCTTTAGCGCGACCAGCCATTCCTGGACGGTGCTGTTTACGGTGTTTTACACGTTTAGGTACCAACATGATTAGTTGCCTCCTTCCTGAGCAGCTTGTTTCTTAGCCGTAGGAAGAACCTCGCCACGATAGATCCATACTTTTACGCCGATACGGCCGTAAGTTGTATGAGCTTCAGCTGTACCGTAATCGATATCAGCACGAAGTGTATGCAGTGGAACAGTTCCTTCGCTGTAACCTTCGGAACGGGCGATTTCAGCACCGCCAAGACGTCCGCTAACGGCTGTTTTGATTCCTTTAGCGCCAGAGCGCATAGTTCTTTGGATCGATTGTTTCAGAGCACGACGGAAAGAAACGCGACGTTCCAGTTGTTGTGCAATGCTTTCAGCAACGAGGATAGCATCCAGTTCCTGATTTTTGATTTCGGAAATGTTGATGTGAACTTTTTTACCGCCTGCGATTTTAGTCACTTCATTACGAAGTACTTCAACCTCAGAACCACCGCGTCCGATAACCATACCAGGTTTCGCAGTGTTGATTGTAACGTTCACGCGATTAGCCGCTCTCTCGATTTCGATTCGGGAGACAGCGGACTCCTTCAGTTTCGTCTTCAGGTATTCACGGATACGAACGTCTTCCAGAAGAAGATCGCCGAAGTCTTTACCAGCATACCATTTAGATTCCCAGTCACGGATAATACCTACACGCAATCCGATGGGATTTACCTTTTGGCCCACACGTTTTCCCTCCTTTTATTTTTCAGTTACCACCAAAGAAATGTGGCTGGTGCGTTTGTTGATCTTACTTGCGCGTCCCATTGCACGAGGGCGGAACCGCTTCAAAGTAGGACCTTGGTTTACGAAAGCTTCAGAAATGAACAGGTTGTTCACGTCCAGAGATTCGTTTTTCTCAGTGCTGATGAACTCAGCATTGGCGATTGCGGAGTTAAGAAGTTTCTCAACTACCGGAGATGCAGATTTTGGTGTGTGACGCAGAATTGCGATCGCCTCACCAACCTGCTTTCCGCG
The DNA here is from genome assembly GCF_000346635.1 of Paenibacillus shenyangensis. Lineage (NCBI taxonomy): Bacteria > Bacillati > Bacillota > Bacilli > Caryophanales > Paenibacillaceae > Paenibacillus > Paenibacillus shenyangensis. Next base: position 48,358 of record NZ_AOIG01000031.1, on the reverse strand, counting down.
GATCAGGTCAACAACCAGTTGAACTTTGCGCGGAGCGATGCGTACAAACTTTGCATGTGCTTTCGCTTGCATTGCGTGACCTCCTCTCTTACTTTTACAACACTATATTAACGTCTTGTTTTTCTGTCATCGTCAGTGTGACCTTTGTACGTACGAGTTGGTGCGAACTCACCAAGCTTGTGTCCGACCATATCTTCCGTTACGTATACAGGCACATGTTTGCGTCCATCATAGACAGCGAAAGTGTGTCCGATGAATTGTGGGAAAATTGTGGAGCGACGGGACCAAGTTTTGATCACTGTTTTTTTGTTGTCAGCATCCAGAACTTCCACTTTTTTCAGCAAGTATCCATCCACGAAAGGACCTTTTTTAAGACTACGGCTCATAGGTTGAATCCTCCCTTCATCTTTTCGTCACTTCATACTTTACAAGCATTCACGCACAAATCTTACTTCGTGCGGCGGCGAATGATGTATTGATCGGAAGCTTTACCTTTTTTACGAGTTTTGTAACCCAGAGTTGGTTTACCCCAAGGTGACATTGGAGATTTACGACCGATAGGAGCTTTACCTTCACCACCACCGTGTGGGTGATCGTTAGGGTTCATAACTACGCCTCGCACTTGTGGACGTTTGCCCAACCAGCGGTTACGACCAGCTTTACCGATTTTGATCAATTCGTGATCTTCGTTACCTACAGAACCGATTGTAGCGCGGCATACTTTAAGTACGCGACGTACTTCACCGGAAGACAGGCGGATAGATACGTATTTTTCTTCTTTACCAAGCAATTGGGCTTCCGTACCAGCTGCGCGAACGAGCTGACCACCTTTACCTGGTTTCAATTCGATATTGTGGATAACTGTACCTACAGGAATGTTTTCCAGTGGCAAGGAGTTACCAATTTTGATATCGGATTCTGGACCGGAGAATACTTGATCTCCAACTTTCAGTCCTTTTGGAGCGATGATGTAGCGTTTTTCGCCATCAGCGTAATGCAGCAGCGCGATGTTAGAAGTACGGTTTGGATCGTACTCGATTGTAGCAACGCGACCTGGTATTCCATCTTTGTTACGCTTGAAGTCGATGATACGGTATTTACGCTTGTGTCCGCCGCCGTGGTGACGAACAGTAATTTTACCTTGGTTGTTACGGCCTGCTTTTTTGAAAAGCGGAGCCAGCAACGTTTTCTCCGGTTGATTCGTTGTAATCTCTTCGAATGTCGAAACACTCATATTACGACGAGCCGGGGATGTCGGTTTGTACTTTTTAATAGGCACGGGTTGTCCTCCTTACTCTACAGATTCAAAAAACTCAAGCGGTTTGCTTTCTGGAGCCAATGTTACGATTGCTTTCTTCCATTCGGAAGTATAACCACTGTAACGGCCATAACGTTTTGGTTTAGCTGGCATGCGAAGAGTGTTAACTTTAGACACTTTCACTTTGAAGATTTCTTCAATTGCCTTTTTGATTTCCGTTTTATTCGAACGAATGTCAACTTCGAAAGCATATTTCAGTTCGCTCATGTAGTCAGCAGTACGCTCAGTAATTACCGGACGCTTGATTATATCGCGTGGATCCTTCATTACGCGAACACCTCCTCTACCTTCTGAACTGCTTCCTTCGTCAGAATCAGTTTATCGTGCACAAGCACGTCTAGAACATTTACACCGTCAGCTGCAACAAATTTAACACCTGGGATGTTACGAGCAGAAAGAGCTACGTTATTGTCGTACTCGGAAGCTACGATCAATGCTTTACGGTCTACTTTCAGGTTGTTCAGGATTGCTGCAAACTCTTTAGTTTTTGGACTGTTCAGAGTCAGTGCATCCAGAACGATGATTTCATTAGCTACTACTTTGGAAGACAAAGCAGATTTGATCGCCAAACGACGAACTTTTTTAGGAAGTTTGAAAGCATAGCTACGTGGAGTTGGTCCAAATACTACGCCGCCGCCTTTCCATTGTGGAGAACGGATAGAACCTTGACGAGCACGTCCAGTTCCTTTCTGTTTCCATGGTTTGCGTCCACCACCGCGAACTTCAGAGCGTCCTTTTACTTTGTGAGTACCTTGACGAAGAGAAGCGCGTTGCATAACAACTGCATCGTGGAGCACGCTAGTATTAGGTTCGATACCGAATACGGAATCGCTCAATTCGATTTCGCCAACCTGGCTGCCATCGATACTATAAAGTGCTACTTTGGGCATTTCATGTTCCTCCTTTCTTTTTTAATTATTTTTTCACCGTTTCTTTAACTTTAACGAAGCTATTTTTAGGGCCTGGAATAGAGCCTTTAACGAGAATTACGTTACGCTCTGCATCCACGCGGATAACTTCGAGGCGTTGGATCGTTACTGTATCATGACCCATGTGACCTGGCAGACGTTTACCTTTCGGTACACGGTTCGCTTGGATAGAACCCATGGAACCTGGTCTGCGATGATAACGGGAACCGTGAGACATTGGTCCGCGGCTTTGTCCCCAACGTTTGATAACGCCGGCAAAACCTTTACCTTTGGAAATACCCGTTACGTCAACGAACTCACCTTCAGCAAACAAGTCTGCTTTGAGTTCCTGGCCAACCTCGACATTTGCGAGGTCAACACCGCGAATTTCGCGAACGTAGCGCTTAGGCACAGTGTTTGCTTTAGTAGCATGTCCTGCTTCCGGTTTGTTAGATCTGCTTGCTTTTTTATCAGCAAAACCGATTTGTACCGCTTCGTATCCGTCATTTTCCAGGTCTTTCTTCTGCAGAACCACACATGGTCCAGCTTCGATTACCGTTACAGGAATAACGTTACCTTCCGCGGTAAAGACTTGAGTCATACCAAGTTTTCTTCCTAAGATACCTTTCATGTTGACACCTCTTTTCGCTTTTGCGTATTACCACATCTATGTGGATTAAAGTTTGATTTCGATATCTACGCCAGACGGTAAGTCCAGACGCATCAGAGCATCCACAGTTTGTGGAGTTGGGTTAACAATGTCGATCAAACGCTTATGTGTGCGTTGTTCGAATTGTTCACGAGAATCTTTGTATTTATGCACCGCACGGAGAATAGTGATGATTTGTTTCTCAGTCGGAAGCGGGATCGGTCCGGATACTCCTGCGCCGGAACGTTTAGCCGTTTCAACGATTTTCTCTGCGGATTGATCAAGAATTCTGTGATCGTAAGCTTTCAAGCGAATACGAATCTTTTGCTTTGCCATTTTAGTCCCTCCTTTTATCGCCCAATTTATTATCGGACATACTCCGTGAAAATTTTCCAACTCACCGCTCATGGCAAAGGAGCCGGGTGTGTCAGTAACCTCTCACATCATCGCAACGTCTCAGCACAACATTAGTTATTATATATGATAAGCTGGTTGATGCGCAAGTCTTTTTTGAAACTTTCCATAAAAAAATAAGACCTACACCTTTTTGCAAAGGAAGCAGGCCTCATCTTAACTTTCGATTAGGATACAATGTTGCTTCGTTACAATACATTGTTGCTTATTTAAATCTTCCGGATCCCGAAGATCACGCGGAAAGATTAATTATTTGGAGATGGTAGCTACCGCACCAGCGCCAACTGTACGTCCACCTTCGCGAATCGCGAAGCGTGTACCTTCTTCAATCGCAATTGGATTGATCAGGGATACAGTAACAGTGATGTTGTCGCCAGGCATAACCATTTCAGTACCTTCTGGCAGGGAGATAACGCCAGTTACGTCAGTTGTACGGAAGTAGAACTGTGGACGGTAACCAGTGAAGAAAGGCTTGTGACGGCCACCTTCTTCTTTTGTCAGAACGTATACTTGAGCAGAAAACTCAGTATGCGGGTTAACAGAACCTGGTTTGGACAGTACTTGTCCACGCTCGATTTGTGCACGGTCTACACCACGCAGCAGGGCGCCGATGTTGTCACCAGCTTGAGCGGAATCCATCAATTTACGGAACATTTCTACGCCCGTAACAACAGATTTCTTAGTTTCTTCTTGGATACCAACGATTTCGATCTCGTCGCCGACTTTAACAGTACCACGCTCGATACGGCCAGTTGCAACTGTACCACGACCAGTGATAGAGAATACGTCCTCGACAGGCATCAGGAACGGACGGTCAGTGTCGCGTTCTGGAGTTGGAATGTAAGTATCGATTGTTTCGAACATTTCAACGATTTTCTTAGCCCAGTCGCCATCAGGGTTAGCCAGTGCTTCACGAGCAGAACCACGAGTGATTGGAGTATCGTCGCCTGGGAAATCGTATTCGCTCAGCAGATCGCGAACTTCCATTTCAACCAGTTCCAGAAGCTCTTCGTCTTCTACCATGTCGCATTTGTTCAGGAATACTACGATGTAAGGTACGCCTACTTGGCGGGACAGCAGGATGTGCTCACGAGTCTGTGGCATAGGGCCGTCAGCTGCGGATACAACCAGGATCGCTCCGTCCATTTGTGCAGCACCAGTGATCATGTTTTTAACATAGTCAGCGTGACCAGGGCAGTCAACGTGTGCATAGTGACGGTTAGGAGTTTCGTATTCTACGTGTGCAGTAGAGATAGTGATACCGCGCTCGCGCTCTTCAGGAGCTTTATCGATTTGATCGAATGCTACAGCAGCACCACCGTAAGTTTTGGACAGTACAGTTGTGATTGCAGCAGTCAGAGTTGTTTTACCATGATCGACGTGACCGATAGTACCGATGTTAACGTGCGGTTTATTACGTTCAAATTTAGCCTTTGCCATTTTAAACAGTTCCTCCTTGAAGGTAGTGTTGTTTATTTTTGTTATGGAATATGGATCAGAAAGCGGTCAAACCGCCTCCTGCCTACTCCATAAGTGAAAACATAATTCGGACTTAGCCGTTAGCTTTTGCACTAACTGCTTCAGCAATGCTCTTAGGTACTTCTTCATAATGAGAAAGTTCCATGGAGAACACGCCGCGTCCTTGTGTACCGGAACGAAGTGTTGTGGAATATCCAAACATTTCGGACAGAGGTACTTTTGCACGGATAATTTGAGTACCGCTGCGGGAATCCATACCTTCGATACGGCCGCGACGGGAGTTCAGCATACCCATTACGTCACCCATGTACTCTTCTGGTACTGTAACTTCAACTTTCATGATTGGCTCCAGCAGGACAGGTTTACACTTGTCTTTTGCGGATTTCAATGCCATCGAACCGGCAATTTTAAATGCCATCTCGTTGGAATCGACATCATGATAAGATCCGTCTACAACTGTAGCTTTTACGTCTACAACCGGGAAGCCTGCAAGAACACCGTTCTTCATTTGCTCCTCGATACCTTGAAGTGCAGGACCAACGTATTCTCTTGGTACGGAACCACCGACGATTTTGCTTTCGAATTGGTTACCAGTACCTGCTTCGAGAGGTTCGAATTCAACCCATACGTGACCGTATTGACCACGACCACCGGATTGACGTACGAATTTACCTTCGACGCGAGCTGGCTGACGGAATGTTTCACGATAAGCAACCTGTGGTTGACCTACGTTAGTTTCAACCTTAAATTCACGACGCATACGGTCGATAATGATATCAAGGTGAAGCTCACCCATACCTGCCAGGATAGTTTGTCCTGTTTCTTCATTAGTAGAAGCGCGCAGAGTTGGATCTTCTTCCGTCAATTTACCCAGAGCAGTTGCCATTTTATCTTGGTCTGCTTTGGTTTTTGGCTCAACTGCGATCTCGATAACCGGATCAGGGAAGTTCATGGACTCCAAGATAACCGGATTCTTCTCATCACACAGTGTATCACCAGTTCCTGTATCTTTCAAACCAACAGCTGCAGCGATATCACCAGCGTAAACTACGCTGATTTCTTCACGGCTGTTAGCGTGCATCTGCAGGATACGACCGATACGTTCGCGTTTGCCTTTAGTAGCATTCAGAACGTAAGAACCGGATTGCAGTACACCAGAGTATACACGGAAGAATGTCAGTTTACCAACATAAGGGTCAGTCATGATTTTGAATGCCAGTGCAGAGAATGGTTCTTCATCCGAAGAATGACGAATTTCTTCTGTACCGTCTTCGAGTTGACCGTTGATCGCCGGTACATCCAGTGGCGATGGCAGGTAATCGATAACTGCATCCAACATCGGCTGAACACCTTTGTTGCGGTAAGAGGAACCACAGATTACAGGGAAGATCTTAACATCACAAACACCTTTACGGAGAGCAGATTTGATTTCGTCAACCGTCAGCTCTTCTCCTTCAAGGTATTTCATCATCAGATCTTCGTCCAGTTCTGATACTTTCTCTACCAGTTCCATACGAAGCTCATCAACAGTATCTTTCAGATCGGCTGGGATCTCGATATCTACCGGATCTTTACCCAGATCATCTTTGTACTGGATGGCTTTCATTTCAATAATATCGATAATACCTACGAAGTCATTTTCTGCACCGATCGGCAATTGAATCGCTACTGCGTTCGCTTGCAGACGATCGCGCATGTCTTTAACTACGTTCAGGTAATCAGCACCGATAATATCCATTTTATTGACATAAGCGATACGAGGTACACCATAACGGTCTGCTTGTCTCCAAACAGTCTCGGATTGTGGCTCAACGCCCTCTTTCGCACTAAATACGCCTACGGCCCCGTCCAATACACGCAGGGAACGTTCAACTTCAACAGTGAAGTCAACGTGACCTGGAGTATCAATGATATTAACGCGGTGGCCCTTCCACTGAGCAGTCGTAGCCGCGGATGTAATCGTAATACCGCGCTCTTGTTCTTGCTCCATCCAGTCCATTGTCGCAGCGCCTTCGTGAACTTCACCGATTTTGTGCGTACGGCCTGTATAGAACAAGATACGTTCTGTAGTGGTTGTTTTACCGGCATCAATGTGTGCCATGATACCAATATTACGTGTATTTTTCAAGGAGAACTCTCTTGCCATGAATAGGTGCTCCCTTCAAAAATAGGAATTTTTGAAAATTGGCTTGAATCCTACCAGCGGTAGTGAGCAAACGCTTTGTTCGCTTCAGCCATTTTGTGTGTATCTTCACGTTTTTTCACGGATGCGCCAGTGTTATTGGATGCATCGATGATTTCTGCTGCTAAACGCTCTTCCATAGTCTTCTCGCCGCGGTTGCGGGAGTAGTTTACGAGCCAACGCAGACCAAGGGAAGTACGTCTCTCCGGCTTAACTTCGATAGGTACTTGATAGTTAGCACCACCGACACGGCGAGCTTTAACTTCGAGAACCGGCATGATGTTTTTGATTGCCGCCTCGAATACTTCCATAGGATCATTTCCTGTACGTTCTTGGATCAGGTTGAACGCGTTATAAAGAATGCTTTGAGCAACTCCACGTTTTCCGTCGATCATGATGCGGTTGATCAGGCGAGTAACAAGCTTGCTGTTATAAACCGGATCAGGCAACACGTCTCTTTTGGTAACTGGACCTTTTCTTGGCATGTTTATCCCCCTTTCTTAAATGTGCAGTGCAGATTTCTGCACTATCGAATTACTTTTTCTCTTTAGGACGTTTTGTACCATATTTGGAACGACCTTGCATACGGTTGTTAACGCCTGCTGTATCCAGCGCGCCACGAACGATATGATAACGAACCCCTGGTAAGTCTTTAACCCGGCCACCGCGTACGAGTACTACGCTGTGCTCTTGAAGGTTATGACCGATACCCGGAATGTAAGCAGTAACCTCGATACGGTTAGTTAAACGTACACGAGCATACTTACGAAGCGCGGAGTTAGGTTTTTTCGGAGTCATCGTACCTACACGAGTACATACACCACGTTTTTGTGGAGCACTCAGGTTTGTCTCTTGACGCTTCAGAGCGTTAAACCCTTTTTGCAGTGCAGGAGATTTCGATTTCTCGATTTTCGCTTGACGTCCTTTACGGACCAATTGATTGATAGTTGGCATTGTATTGCCACCCCCTTCCCATATTTTCAGTTCTTTTGTAAACCGATTGTTAAGCCCACAGACCCAGGCGGTTCATAAAAGAACAAATGAAAAGTTTTTGCCTGCCGTTCTGACTAGCAAAAACGTTCCTTATTGCATTATTTAAGGACAACAGCCATCGCACTTCCCACTTCGATTCCACATGCTTTGCCCAGTTCCTTCATCGTATCTACATAAGTGATTCTGACAGAGTGCTTGGAACACAATTGCACGATCTTTGAAATGAGATGCTGCTCTGCATCCTGCGCAACATAGACTTCATCAGCTTGCCCCGTTTCGACCATTCGCATTGTCTGCTTGGTGCCGATCTTAATACGGGCATCCTGTAATCCTTTATCATTAGTCATCTTAACGATTCCCTCCAAAAGATCAGGGATCAGCGCTCTATTCACGCACCTTTGCTATATTAGCATTACCATACGGTTAGTGTCAATAGATAAGTTGAATGTTCTATAAAGAATTGTGGGGATAATTATATGGATAAAGCAGTGGTTTCACCGGGAAAGATAGCTTCCCGGCGTAAACCCTACTGTATATCATATCAATTCACTGCTCTCACAGTCAATCGTTTACTGATATTTGCAACTATTCTACGGTTACAGTTTCCAGATTCTCTTCGTTTCCTTCTACTGTTTCCGGTTCTTCGAACTGAACACTGCGGTAACGGTTCATACCCGTACCTGCAGGGATCAGCTTACCGATAATAACGTTCTCTTTCAGACCCAGCAATTTGTCGACTTTACCTTTGATTGCAGCATCGGTCAGGACACGAGTAGTCTCCTGGAAGGATGCAGCAGACAGGAAGGAATCTGTCTCCAGGGATGCTTTGGTAATACCGAGCAATACCGGTTTGGCAACAGCTGGCTCACGGTCTCCCATAATGGCCACTTTGTTGGCATCTTCATATTCATAGATATCCACAAATGAGCCTGGCAGCAGCGTAGTTTCGCCGTTATCCACAATACGGATTTTGCGCAGCATCTGTCTGATCATAACTTCAACGTGCTTATCGTTAATTTCTACACCCTGGTTACGGTATACGCGCTGTACTTCCTGCAGGATGTAGTTCTGAACGCCGCGGATACCTTTGATACGCAGCATTTCTTTTGGATCGATGGAACCGTCTGTCAGCTCGTCCCCTGCTTCGATTTCCATGCCTTCTCTTACACGCAGGCGGGAACCGTAGGTAACGGAGTAGACTTTGGTTTCTGCTTCACCTTCGACTTCGATTTCACGACGGTCTTTGGCTTCGCGGATCTCTTTAACCACGCCATCGATTTCACTGATTGTCGCCTGACCTTTAGGGTTACGGGCTTCAAACAGCTCCTGGATACGCGGCAAACCTTGAGTGATATCATCTCCGGCTACACCACCGGTATGGAACGTACGCATTGTCAACTGAGTTCCTGGTTCACCGATGGACTGTGCTGCGATAATACCAACCGCTTCACCGATCTCAACGTGTTTACCAGTTGCCAGGTTACGACCGTAACATTTCTTACATACCCCGTGTCTTGTACGACAGCTCAGTACAGAACGGATCTGTACTTTATTGACGCCAGCAGCCACGATAGCTTCAGCCTTGTCAGAATCAATCAGTTCATTGCGGCTAGCAAGAATCTCGCCTGTCTCCGGATGACGAACAGTCTCGAAGCAATAGCGTCCTTCCAGACGGTCATACAGATCTTCGATAACTTCTTTACCATCCTGGATACGACTAACGATAAATCCTTTGTCTGTTCCGCAATCATCTTCACGTACGATTACGTCCTGGGCTACGTCAACGAGACGACGAGTCAGATAACCGGAGTCAGCAGTACGAAGTGCTGTATCCGCCAGACCTTTACGCGCTCCGTGAGTAGACAGGAAGTACTCGAGGACTGTCAGACCTTCACGGAAGTTCGATTTGATTGGGAGCTCGATAATACGACCGGATGGGTTGGCCATCAGACCACGCATACCACCCAGCTGAGTAATCTGGGATTTGTTACCCCGCGCCTTGGAATCAACCATCAGCATGATGGAGTTATAACGATCCATCGATTTCATCAGGATGTCTGTCAGCTCGTCCTTCGTACGGGACCAGATTTCGATAACACGATCATAACGCTCTTCGTTCGTGATCAGACCACGACGATACTGGTTCGTGATAACTGCAACTTTTTTATCGGATTCAGCCAGCAATGCTGTTTTCTCCGGTGGAACAACAACGTCTGCCACACCAACGGTAATACCCGCACGAGTGGAATACGTGAAGCCCAGCTGCTTGATTTTATCCAGAATCACGGAAGTCAGTGTTGTATGGTAGACTTCGAAACAGCGTGCAATGATTGTACCGAGATATTCTTTGCCGATCGCGCCAGTTTGCGGAACTGCCTTCATGAATTCCAGTACGTTTGTACCTTTTTCATAGATGAAGTAGTGATCCGGGATACCCTGATACAGGTTGGCACGAGTCGGTTCATTGATATAAGGGAAAGACTCAGGGAAGATCTCGTTAAAGATAATCCGTCCGACAGTTGTGATCAACATACCGGATTGTTGTTTTTCCGTAAAGCTGGTTTTACCCAATGCTTTGGCAGGGATCGCTACACGTGCATGCAGGGACGCTGTTCCACGTTGATAAGCGGATACGGCTTCATTGACTGTACGCAGGATCATGCCGGCACCTTTGGCTTCCATATTATCCATAGTCAGATAATAAGAGCCAAGGACCATATCCTGGGAAGGTGTAACAACCGGCTTGCCGTCTTTAGGGTTCAAGATGTTACCGGATGCCAGCATCAGCAGGCGGGCTTCCGCTTGTGCTTCAGCAGACAATGGTACGTGAACCGCCATTTGGTCACCGTCAAAGTCAGCGTTATACGCTGTACATACGAGCGGGTGAAGACGGATTGCACGGCCTTCAACCAGAATAGGTTCGAATGCCTGGATACCGAGTCTATGCAGCGTCGGTGCGCGGTTCAGAAGAACTGGGTGTTCTTTGATTACTTCTTCCAGTACATCCCATACTTCTGGACTTACGCGTTCAACTTTGCGTTTTGCACTCTTAATGTTATGAGCCAGGCCTTTATTAACCAGCTCTTTCATTACGAATGGTTTGAACAGTTCCAGTGCCATTTCTTTTGGAAGACCACACTGGTACATTTTCAGGTAAGGACCTACGACGATAACGGAACGACCAGAATAATCGACACGTTTACCGAGCAAGTTCTGACGGAAACGACCCTGTTTACCTTTCAGCATATGGCTGAGGGATTTCAGAGGACGGTTACCCGGACCTGTTACCGGACGTCCGCGACGGCCGTTATCGATCAAGGCATCTACTGCTTCTTGCAGCATACGTTTCTCGTTCTGTACGATAATGTCAGGAGCACCCAGATCCAGCAGGCGCTTCAGACGGTTGTTCCGGTTAATTACACGACGATACAGGTCATTCAGGTCAGATGTCGCAAAACGTCCACCATCCAGCTGAACCATCGGGCGAATTTCCGGCGGGATTACCGGCAGAACATCCATGATCATCCAATCCGGAGAGTTGCCGGAATTACGGAAAGCTTCGATAACTTCAAGACGTTTGATCGCACGGTTACGACGTTGGCCTTGAGCGGTACGCAGCTCTTCACGCAGGAATTCCAGTTCTTTGTCCAGATCAAGGTCTTGAAGCAGTCGCTTGATCGCTTCTGCACCCATACCTGCATGGAATCCGTAGCCATACTTTTCACGGTAGCTGCGGTATTCTTTTTCAGAGAGAAGCTGTTTCTTCTCCAGTGGTGTCTCGCCTGGATCAGTAACAACATAAGATGCGAAGTAAATAACTTCTTCCAGGGATCTTGGAGACATATCGAGTGCAAGACCCATACGGCTCGGAATACCTTTGAAATACCAAATGTGGGATACAGGAGCTGCCAGCTCAATATGTCCCATACGTTCACGACGTACTTTGGCACGTGTTACTTCAACGCCACAACGGTCACAGACTACACCTTTGTAACGTACGCGCTTATATTTACCGCAATGACATTCCCAGTCTTTGGTTGGTCCGAAAATACGTTCACAGAACAGACCGTCTTTCTCTGGTTTAAGCGTACGGTAGTTGATTGTCTCCGGTTTTTTAACTTCTCCGCGGGACCAAGAACGAATTTTGTCTGGGGAAGCAAGCCCAATTTTCATAAATTCGAAATTGTTAACGTCTATCAAGAGACACCCCTCCTAAGGCCAAATCCTATTTATTGTAAAGCTCTGTATTCCGCACAAATCCCAACGCACCGTCTGATGAATGAGGATAGACCGGAAATGCTCCGGTCTACCTTCATCAGACAATGTTGGGAATCATGAATAAGTGATATTAATCTACGCCGACTTCTGAACCTTCAAGGTTGAGGCTCAGTTTATCATTGGTGTTCTCTTCCTCGTCATCCAGCTCTCTCATCTCAATTTCATTTTCATCTTCATTGAGAATCTTAACGTCCATACCCAAGCTTTGCAGCTCCTTGATCAATACTTTGAAAGATTCAGGAACGCCCGGTTCAGGAACGTTTTCGCCTTTCACGATGGATTCGTACGTTTTCACACGACCAACGACATCATCGGATTTGACAGTAAGGATCTCTTGCAGAGTATAAGCAGCGCCATAAGCTTCCAGCGCCCATACTTCCATCTCCCCGAAACGCTGACCACCGAACTGAGCTTTACCACCCAGCGGCTGTTGTGTAACGAGAGAGTAAGGACCTGTGGAACGAGCATGGATTTTATCATCAACCATGTGCGCCAGTTTGATCATGTGCATAACGCCGACTGTAACTTCACGCTCGAACTCGTCACCGGTTCTTCCATCGTAAAGGATAGTCTTACCATTACGCTGCATGCCAGCTTCTTCCATCGTATCGAATACATCATACTCATTCGCTCCGTCAAAGACCGGTGTAGCGACGTGAATACCAAGTTTCATCGCTGCCATACCGATATGGACTTCGAGAATCTGACCGATGTTCATACGGGAAGGTACGCCCAGTGGATTCAGTACTACCTGTACCGGTGTACCATCTGGCATAAACGGCATATCTTCTTCCGGCAGAATACGTGCAACGACACCTTTGTTACCGTGACGTCCCGCCATTTTATCGCCTTCGGAGATTTTACGTTTTTGCGCGATGTATACACGTACCAGATGATTTACACCTGGTGGCAACTCGTCGCCGTTTTCTCTGGTGAACACTTTAACGTCTACGACAATACCATCTGTACCGTGTGGTACGCGAAGGCTGGTGTCGCGAACTTCTCGTGCTTTTTCACCAAAGATCGCATGCAGCAGGCGTTCTTCTGCTGTCAGTTCGGTTACACCCTTAGGTGTTACTTTACCAACGAGAATATCGCCGGCAGCAATCTCGGCACCGATGCGGATGATACCGCGCTCGTCGAGATTTTTCAGTGCATCTTCACCCACGTTAGGAATATCGCGTGTGATTTCTTCCGGACCGAGCTTCGTATCACGAGCTTCGGATTCATATTCTTCAATATGGATGGAAGTGTACACATCTTCTTTTACGAGTTTCTCGCTCAACAGGATCGCATCCTCGTAGTTATAACCTTCCCAGGTCATAAATGCTACGACTACGTTACGTCCCAGAGCGATCTCGCCCATCTCTGTGGATGGACCATCTGCCAGGATATCGCCTTTCTTCACAACGTCGCCCGTTTTAACGATTGGACGCTGGTTGATGGCAGTACCTTGGTTAGATCTCATGAATTTGTGTAATTTATACTTAATGAGATCACCTTTAACTTCTTTGCCGTCTACAGTCTCAATACGGCGCAGTGTAATCTCGCTAGCAGTAGAACGTTCGATGATACCGTCGTGTTTGGTTACGATACATACGCCGGAATCCTTGGCTGCTTTGTGTTCCATACCTGTACCGACAAGTGGTGCCTTAGGAATAAGCAAAGGTACCGCCTGACGCTGCATGTTGGAACCCATCAGAGCACGGTTGGAGTCATCGTTTTCCAGGAACGGAATCAATGCTGTCGCAACAGATACAACCTGTTTTGGAGATACGTCCATATAGTCAACACGTTCTCTTGGCATAGGAAGAATGTTATCGGCCTGTTTGTTGTAACGGCTGATTACCATTTCTTCTGCAAAAGTACCGTCTTCGTTCAGGACCGCATTCGCCTGAGCTACTACATAGTTGTCTTCCTCATCCGCAGTCAGGTAATCAATTTGATCAGTTACCCGATTGGTGTTCGGATCTACACGACGGTATGGTGCTTCGATGAAGCCATACTCATTGATACGTGCGAACGTGGACAGGGAGTTGATCAGACCGATGTTCGGTCCCTCTGGAGTCTCGATAGGACACATACGACCGTAGTGACTCGGATGTACGTCACGGACTTCAAAGCCTGCGCGTTCACGTGTCAGACCACCGGGTCCGAGGGCAGACAGACGACGTTTGTGCGTCAGTTCACCGAGCGGGTTGGTCTGATCCATAAACTGGGACAGCTGGGAGCTACCAAAGAACTCCTTGATGGATGCAATCACAGGACGTATGTTGATCAGTGCCTGTGGTGTAATCACGTTAGCGTCCTGAATGGACATTCTCTCGCGTACTACACGCTCCATACGGGACAGACCAATACGGAATTGGTTCTGCAGCAGTTCGCCTACGGAACGCAGACGACGGTTACCCAGATGGTCAATATCATCGGTATCGCCAATACCCTGAAGCAGGTTCAGGAAGTAACTGATCGATGCGATAATATCAGCCGGTGTAATATTCTTCACAGATTTATCAATGGTGCCGTTGGCAATCACTGATACGACTTTGCCATCTTCCAGCGGAGAGAAGACATTAATCGTCTGCATTGGAATATCATTGGCATCCAGTACGCCACCAGCTACATGATAAGTTTTGAAGTTCAGATCTCCTTCAAGGTAAGGCATGATCTCGTCAAGGAGACGACGATCTACTACCTGTCCGGCTTCTGCTACAATCTCACCTGTATTGGTATCAATCAGCGTCTCAGCCAGACGTTGGTTGAAGAGACGGTTTTTGATATGAAGCTTTTTGTTGATTTTGTAACGACCTACATTTGCAAGATCATAGCGTTTTGGATCGAAGAAACGCGCTACAAGCAAGCTTTTGGCGTTATCAAGTGTTGGTGGCTCGCCCGGACGAAGACGCTCGTAAATCTCGATCAGCGCTTTCTCGGTAGAGTCAGTGTTATCTTTATCTAATGTATTACGGATATATTCGTCGTTGCCAAGCAGGTCCAGAATTTCAGCGTCGCTGCCGAATCCAAGTGCACGCAGCAGTACGGTTACCGGGATCTTACGAGTGCGATCGATACGTACATAGACGATATCTTTTGCATCCATCTCCAGTTCCAACCATGCGCCACGGTTAGGAATAACGGTAGCAGTATATGATGTTTTACCATTTTTATCGACTTTAGTGCTGAAATAGACGCTGGGAGAGCGAACCAACTGGCTGACAATAACCCGTTCTGCACCGTTAATGATAAAGGTGCCGGTTTCCGTCATCAGCGGGAAATCACCCATGAATACTTCCTGCTCTTTGACTTCACCCGTTTCCTTGTTGATGAGACGGACTTTTACCCGCAGCGGAGCTGAATACGTAACGTCACGCTCTTTTGCATCGTCTACTGTGTATTTCGGCTCACCAAGGCTGTAGTCGATGAACTCGAGCACCAGATTGCCTGTAAAATCTTGAATTGGCGAGATATCCTGGAACATTTCACGCAATCCTTCATCCAAAAACCACTGATAAGATTTCTGTTGGATTTCGATCAGGTTAGGTACTTCAAGAACTTCGTTAATTCGTGCATAACTTCGCCGAGTGCGTCGACCATATTGAACAAGATGTCCTGCCAACTTATACTCACCCCTTAATGTCTACTCACTTAAAAATTTCATTGCGAACTGCTGTTTGGATCACGTATAATAGGTCCATACATAGAAGCGCACACCCACAAATAGAGAAAAGCTCTTATCGAATCTTCTCGAAAAAAGAGCACCATCAGCTATCAACGGATGTGACCCAGCAGCTCAGACGTATATTTCAGTTGAAATTAACTGAAATACCGATTATTATACGTTTAAGGACAAGATTAAACACCCTTATGGTACATAATTTTCGTAATTCTACAGAAAACTAAAGCCAAAAAGGGCATCTTAATACTGACATTTTGTAATAATAACACGTTAGCCTATTTAAGTCAACAGGCGTATTCACTGATTTTGCGTTTCCTAGTTTGTGTCAAGGTCTGTTCATCCTAGCCGATGAATAGGCCTTTTTTATTTGATCGCCTGGAAAATGCGATATCCTTTATCTTTGGTAACTTCCTCTACACTGGTGAACAACTCTTCCATTTTGGCTTTGGCCGAAGGAGCCCCCTGCTTTTTCTGGATAACGACCCATAGAGAGCCTCCATCCTTCAAATGAGCTGCTGCTTCTTCAAAGATCGCATGTACGGTTGATTTCCCTGCACGAATCGGCGGGTTGGTCAGCACTACATCAAACTTCTGTCCTTGAACAGCTGCAAACAAATCACTTTCCAGAATAGTTACATTCTCAATATGATTGAGCGTAGCATTCTCTTTGGCCAGCTGAACAGCACGTGCATTTACATCCAGCATGGTTACATGACCTTTTGTAGCCAGACATGCAGCAGACAGACCAATAGGCCCATAACCGCAACCTACATCCAGCACGTTGGAATCTTCACTTAGTGTAAGGGCATCAATGAGCACTCTGCTGCCATAATCTACTCCAGTTTTGGAAAAGACTCCGGCATCACTTATAAATTTGAAAGCCTTGCTCCGCAATTCCACTTCAATAATGCGGCGTTCATGCGCTGCGCCAGGCTGGCTGGAATAATAATGATCTCCCATATCATTCCTTCACCCTTTCTTGATAATACCTGTTATACTGCTTTTGTTATAAAACAAACCCCTTGAACGGATTCAAGGGGTTTGTAAGAAAGAAGAGAAAATCTCTTATTTCAATTCTACAGATGCGCCTGCTTCTTCCAGCTTAGCTTTGATGGATTCAGCTTCTTCTTTAGCAATACCTTCTTTGATTGCTTTAGGAGCGTTATCTACTACTTCTTTAGCTTCTTTCAGACCCAGACCAGTTACTTCACGAACTGCTTTGATTACGTTGATTTTGGAAGCACCAGCGGAAGTCAGTACTACGTCAAATTCAGTTTGCTCAGCTTCTGCAGCTGCGCCGCCTGCTGCTGCTGCTGCTACTGGAGCTGCTGCAGTTACACCGAATTCTTCTTCGATTGCTTTTACCAGATCATTCAGTTCCAGTACAGTCATGCCTTTGATGGCTTCAAGGATTTGCTCGTGACTCATTTATAAACCCTCCATAATTGGTTGTATTTTGGTTTGGCTGATTACAGCCATTTTTTACGCCACTAGGGCGTGTGAGGAACAGTGTGCAAATTGCTTACGCGCTTTGCTCTTCTTTCTCGGATACTGCTTTAACTGCCAGTGCAAAGTTGCGAACTGGAGCTTGAAGTACGCTAAGCAGCATGGACAAGAGACCTTCGCGGGATGGCAGAGCTGCCAGTGCTTTGATTTCTTCTGCGCTTACTACGCGTCCTTCAACAACGCCGCCTTTCAATTCCAGAGCGTCATTCGTTTTAGCGAAATCGTTCAGAATTTTAGCCGGTGCTACTGCATCGTCTTTACTGAAAGCAATAGCGGTAGGACCGCTAAGTACTTCGTTCAGTTCAGTCAGGTCAGCAGATTCAGTGGCACGACGAACCAGTGTATTTTTCAATACTTGGAACTCGATACCAGCTTCACGCAGTTGCTTGCGCAGTTCTGTAACTTGAGCTACGTTCAGACCACGATAGTCAGCAACAACTGTAGTTACGCTCTCGCGCAATTTCGCTGCAACCACTTCTACCGCTTCCTGTTTTGCCTGGATTACTTTTGCGTTTGCCAAATTGGACACCTCCTGATCGTATTCTTGCTTTTCTCCATCCTCTTGCGATTCGGAAGAAAAGTTCCTACGGGCATTAAAAAAGCCCCCGCAGAATGACGAAGGCTTGACGGAGCGGATTCACCAGGCGCAGCAAGCTGCGCGCTGAGTATCCGATATTCTATCATAACACCTCGGTAGGAAATTAAGCCTTTACGGGCACCTACTGTCTACGGTTAAACATATTCAAGTGTAATTGCAAGTACAACGTTCAAGCATAATTACAACTTTCACAGATTATCAAATATAAAGGTTGTTGTCAACCATTAATTATCTGTAAGTTGTTGCATTTACGCGTGCGCTTGGTCCCATTGTGGAAGATACCGCAATGTTCTTCAGGTAGATACCTTTTGCTGCAGCTGGTTTAGCACGGTTAAGAGCTTCAACCAGAGCTTGCAGGTTCTCATTCAATTGCTCTTCAGAGAACGATACTTTACCGATAGGCGCGTGAATTTGTCCTGCTTTGTCCAGACGGTATTCGATTTTACCAGCTTTGATTTCTTGAACAGCTTTGGTAACGTCGAAAGTAACTGTACCTGCTTTAGGGTTAGGCATCAGACCTTTACCACCGAGCAGACGTCCCAGTTTACCAACTTCACTCATCATATCCGGCGTAGCTACGCAGACATCAAAGTCGAACCATCCTTGTTGGATTTTGTTGATCATGTCCTGATCGCCAACGAAGTCAGCACCAGCAGCTTCCGCTTCTTTTGCTTTTTCGCCTTTTGCGAATACGAGAACACGTTGAGTTTTACCAGTACCGTGCGGCAGTACTACGACGCCACGAACAGCCTGATCTTGTTTACGAGGGTCTACACCCAGACGTACTGCTGCTTCAACAGTTTCGTCGAATTTTGCAGTAGCTGCTTTTTTAACCAAAGCAACTGCTTCAGCCGGCTCGTAAGTTGCTTCGCTGTCAATCAGCTTAACAGCTTCCAAATATTTTTTACCATGTTTAGCCATTTGTTATTCCTCCTTTGTGGTATTAACGGATATTCCTCCCACATATGCGGAAAGCAATGTTTCCGCATAGACTGGATCCTGGCGGACACCAGTAAAAACTAATACAAATTAGTCTTCGATTGTGATACCCATGCTACGTGCTGTACCTTCAACCATCAGCATTGCTGCTTCGATAGAAGCTGCGTTCAGGTCAGGCATTTTTTGTTCTGCAATTTCACGAACTGCGGAACGTTTAACAACTGCGACTTTCTTCTTGTTCGGTTCGCCAGATCCTTTTTCGATCTTAGCAGCAACTTTCAGAAGAACTGCAGCCGGTGGAGTTTTTGTGATGAAAGTGAAAGAACGATCTTCAAACACTGTGATCTCAACCGGAATGATCAAACCTGCTTGATCTGCTGTGCGAGCGTTGAACTCTTTACAGAATGCCATGATGTTGACACCTGCTTGACCCAATGCCGGACCTACTGGAGGAGCCGGATTCGCTTTACCAGCTGGGATTTGCAGTTTTACCATTTTGATTACCTTTTTAGCCATGTAAAACACCTCCTTGCGAATAGTGGTAGACGGACATCGCTGCCCTCCCACGTAAAACGACGCATTCAACTTAAAACATCTGTCTCAAGCCTATGCGGTAAAACCGGAAGCACCGGTTAGAATTTGAAATGATGACTCACTTCAAATCCCCGTGTCATCCTAGAAACCTGCTATATCTTTTCCACTTGAGTATAATCCAGCTCAAGCGGGGTTTCCCGTCCGAACATGTTAACATGTACTCTGAGCTTGCTCTTGTCTACCAAGATTTCTTCCACGGAGCCCACAAAATTCGCAAACGGTCCAACTTTGATGCGTACGGATTCTTTAACCTCGAAGTCAATATGCTCCTTCGGTTCTTCCATACCCATGTGTTTGAGAATCTGTTCCACTTCTTCCGGCAGTAGCGCAGTCGGCTTGGAGCCTGAACCTGTCGAACCGACAAAGCCGGTTACACCAGGTGTATTGCGTACTACATACCAGGAATCATCAGTCTGGATCATTTCAACAAGAACATAACCCGGGTAAACTTTACGCATGACGGTTTTTTTCTTGCCGTCTTTGTTTACCAGTTCTTCTTCCATAGGAACAAGAACGCGGAAAATCTTGTCTTCCATGCCCATGGACTCAACGCGTTTTTCCAAATTGGCTTTGACCTTGTTTTCATACCCTGAATAAGTATGAACTACGTACCATCTTTTTTCCATATCAAGCCACCTGGAACCCTTCTTAAATTATCGCTTCGATCACAGCGGAAATGCCGATGTCTAGAACCCAAAAATAAACGGCGACAAACAATATCGTACCGATAACGATAAGAGTATAGTTGGTCAGCTCTTTACGATTAGGCCAGCGAACCTTTTTAAGTTCAGCCCAGCTTTCGGAGAAAAAGGAAAACACAGACTTAAAGCTTCGTGCCACGACTACACCTCCAAAAGACGATCTGGTTAAACGAAGAAAAGGGTCAGACCAAGAGCCTGTACCATTCTTCATCCCCATGCGGTCAGGGTGGTTACACTTGCTCATATAGCTGCCTTCGTCGCCATAAAGATTGACACACCTAAGAACAGGCGATTTCAGGCCTACCTGAAACACTTTATCACAGGGCTCTGTACGTGTCAACGAATATTCGTGTTTGTTTTTCAAAAAAATAACAATTCTTCTCGGCTTCTTTTCCAGACAGGATCGAATGATTTTATTGTTATTACTTACTGCCATATTACAGGGTGAACGACAGCGCTGTGCAAAATAAAAAAGACTCTATATGCAGAGTCTTCACTTGGTTGCCAGGAGTCTAGTTATCACGTACTTCGAGGTAACGCTCAAGCTTGCGTTTGACACGCTGAAGCGCATTATCGATAGATTTGACATGTCTGCAGAGATCGACAGCGATCTCCTGATAAGAGCGTCCATCGAGATACAGCATCAATACTTTGCGTTCCAGATCACTCAGAATTTCGGACATTTTGTCTTCCAGACCGGTGAACTCCTCTTTGTTAATAACCAATTCTTCCGGATCGGATACCTGTGAGCCACAAATGACATCAAGCAGTGTACGGTCGGAATCTTCGTCATAGATCGGTTTGTCCAGAGATACATACGAGTTCAGTGGAATATGCTTTTGCCGTGTAGCCGTCTTGATCGCAGTAATGATCTGACGGGTAATACACAATTCAGCAAATACCTTGAACGAAGACATCTTATCGTTTTTGAAATCACGAATGGATTTGTACAGGCCGATCATGCCTTCCTGTACGATATCTTCACGATCTGCACCAATAAGAAAATAAGATCGGGCTTTTGCACGTACAAAATTTTTGTACTTGGTAATCAAGTACTCCAAGGCTTCGGAATCGCCTTGCCGGACGGCTTCTACAAGATCTTCATCGCTCTGGTAATCGTATGGTGACACCATGATATCTTTGAGGTCGACACTCACAAACAATCCCTCCGGTTGCAACGCAAGGTCTCCGTTACCCTATAAAATATAGCCCAAGTATATATTATGTAACCTCACATCGTCAACCGTATTTGTCGCCTCTAACGCCGTTGTTACAGCATTTTCAGCCTTTTTTTTATAAAAGAGAACGCAGGTTCGTAAGTAAGCTGTCATTATAGTGACAACTCACTCTCCCCTGCGCCATTTTTCAAACAGATGCCGCTGCTGCGGATTCAGTTTGCCATCCAGTGTATTGCGTGAAGCATAATCCCTTTGTTCGCGTATGCGCTGCGCAATCTCCCTTTCGCTGATCTGAACTTCGATCAACAGCTCACGGGCTGATACCCGTAGCGCTCCCTGACCAAAAACAACATGCTGCTCAGCCAGATCACTGGTAGCGACATAGATTTGGCGGCGGCGGTGGGACAACTCACCGACAAAGCGTTCGATCGCTTCATCGGCAGTTTCCTTTTCCTTGGTAAAGTACATCTCGACCTTGCCCTGTTCATAGGATTTGCCCAATCCCGGAACCCGGTAAGCATCAAAAACGGCAATGACCCTTCGCCCCGAATAAGCCTGATAATTAGCCAGACGTTCCAGTAGACGGTTGCGCGCCTCATTGAGGCCGATCTCCGACAATTCCACAAGCTCGGGCCAGTAACCGATCATATTGTAACCATCCACCAGAAGAACATCCCGCAGATCCGTCATACCTCTAACCGAGTGACTGCCGGCGGCGCAGTACTTCGTACATGACCACTCCTGCAGCTACTGAAGCATTGAGCGAGTTAATCTGTCCTTTCATCGGAAGCTGAACCAGTACATCGCACTTCTCCCGGATCAATCGGCCCATGCCTTTGCCTTCATTACCGATAACGATAGCTACCGGACCATTGAAAATATCCGTCTGATACAGATTGCTGTCTGTATCCACATCGGTTCCAACTACCCATACACCCTGTTCTTTGAGACGGTCAATCGTCTGTCCCAGATTGCTGACCCGGGCTACCGGTACATATTCCACGGCACCTGCTGATGTCTTGGATACAGTCGCTGTGATTCCTGCCGAACGACGCTTTGGAATTACAACGCCATGTACACCGGTGCAATCGGCTGTACGCAGGATCGAGCCGAGGTTATGCGGATCTTCGATCTCGTCCAGCAGCAGAATAAAGGGAGCTTCTCCCTTGGACTGCGCAGCGGCAAGAATATCTTCAACTTCTGCATATTCGTATGGAGCAGCCTGGGCAATTACTCCCTGATGCTGTACCCCCGGTACAAAGCTGTCCAGCTTGCGCTTGTCCACATACTGGACAATGACTCCGCGCTGTTTGGCTTCGTCCATGATCGACTGTACCAGATTTTTTTGGGAACCTTCAGCGATCCATATTTTATTGATGCTTCTACCGGCACGAAGCGCTTCGGTAACCGAATGCTTGCCAGCAATATATTCTTCTTCCATGGTGTTTCCTCCTGTGGACTACATTATGCCTACTCACCCATTACCCTTTTTGAAGAGGAATGCTTCTGTGGCATACCGTGCCTATCTAAATAATGGATAAAGTCGTCTACGACTTTTGCTCCAAATGCTGAATCCCCTGGGTAATCAGCTCTTCAATACGTGCCTGCTCACCTTTGTAATACAGATATCCAAGCAGACATTCCCAAGCCGTTGCATACCGATAATCGATAACACTGGCATTTTTCGGTACCGTACCGGATTTGGCATTGCGTCCCTGCCGTACGACACTTGCTTCAGTCTCTGTCAGTAACGGCTTCAGATGCTGAAGCATCCGTGCCTGCGCGCCTGCCGAGACGAAACCGGTCGACAGACGGTGCAGATGATTGGGACGCAAGTTTTTGCCGGAAATCAGATACTGTCTTACTGCCACTTCATGAATGGCATCCCCCATATAGGCAAGAGCCAGCGGCGGCAGCTGCTCTGCCGGCTTGGATGGGGAAAATGGAAACCAGCCGTGCATATCATTATTTTCTGGAGGGTTCATCAATATCTCCTCCTGTTCATTTACGACGCCATCTCATGCCCTGAGGCGTGTCTTCCAGCATAATGCCCTGTGCAGACAGCAGATCACGGATCTCATCGGCTCTTGCCCAGTTTTTACTGCTGCGCGCTTCGATACGTTCAGCGATCAGCTGCTCGACTTCTTCATCCAGAAGCTGCTCTTCTTCCCAGTACAGACGCAGTACTTCGTTCATTTCTTCAAATACCTGCAGCAAAGCTTCCAGGGAAGCTTGTTGTACTACTTCACGCTGCAGCAGCAGATTGGCTTCATTCACCCATTCAAAAATCGCAGTGATTGCATCCGGTGTATTAAAATCATCCTGCATCTTCTCATGGAACAGACTGCGGATTGCCTCTACGCGGCTAACCAGTTCTGTATCCGCCGGAGAAGAAGTATCGGATGCGGACAGACGGTGCTTCACATTGCTGACAGCATTGGCAATACGTTCAATACTGTTCTCAGCCTGTGTCATCGTATCATCTGTATAGTTAAGCGGATTGCGGTAGTGTGTCGACAGCATCAGATAACGAATAGCTGCAGGCTTGTGGTTCTTGCGCAGATCCTTGACCAGAATACCGTTCCCCAGAGACTTGGACATTTTCTCATCATCAATACGGATAAATCCGTTATGCATCCAGTAGTTGGATAATGGCTTGCCGGTTACCGATTCCGATTGTGCGCATTCGCACTCATGATGCGGGAACTGCAGATCCTGGCCACCGCCATGAATATCGAGTGTATCTCCCAGATAGTGACGTGCCATAGCAGAGCATTCAATATGCCAGCCCGGACGTCCCTGTCCCCATGGACTCTCCCAGAAGATCTCGCCCGGCTTGGCTGCTTTCCAGAGTACAAAGTCTTCCGGATTTTCTTTGCGTTTGTCGACTTCGATCCGGATACCAAACTGCAGTTCATCCAGCTTCTGGTGGGACAGCTTGCCATAGGAAGCGAATTTGCGTGTACGGAAGTATACGTCGCCTTCTTTGGGATAGGCATAGCCCAGCTCAACCAGCTTATCGATAAATTGAACGATGATATCCATATTTTCCGTTACCCGTGGGTGAATCGTAGCACGGCGGATACCGAGACCTTCCAGATCTTCGAAATAGGCGGCAATAAAACGCTCTGCTACTTCGATAACCGTTGTATCCAGTTCTTCTGCCTTGCGGATCAGTTTGTCATCTACATCGGTGAAGTTAACTACATAGTCGACTTTGTACTGCTGATTCTCCAGATAGCTGCGTACTACATCAAAGAAAATCATGGGACGGGCATTACCGATATGAATATAGTCGTATACGGTAGGTCCGCATACGTACATTTTCACTTCACCTGGTGTCAGGCTGACAAATTGTTCTTTCATGCGAGTCATTGTGTTATAGATTTGCAATGGCATATTCTCATCCCTTCTCTGTGTCCATGTATATTGTGATGATTACGAAGAATGTCTGCTGCTATTCGGCTTGATTCCCTGTTCCATTTCCAGCTGCTTTTTGAGCTGTTCGATCTCCAGCTGTAGTTCAGCGAGTCTGGCGGCTACCGGATCGGGCATCTGATGGCTGAGTCGATCGGCTTTCTTGCCATCCTGAATTACAATTTTGCCGGGGATGCCTACTACTGTACTGTTGGGCGGAACTTCCCGCAGCACCACCGAGTTGGAACCAATATTGGAATTGGAGCCCACTGTAAAGGAACCAAGCACTTTGGCACCCGAGCCAATCACGACATTATTGCCAATGGTCGGATGGCGCTTGCCTTTTTCCTTGCCTGTCCCTCCCAGTGTAACCCCCTGATAAATGACCACATCGTCTCCAATCTCGCAGGTCTCGCCAATCACAACCCCCATGCCATGATCGATAAACAGACGATTGCCAATTGTAGCTCCAGGATGAATCTCTATACCTGTCATAAAGCGGCTTGCCTGGGAAATGACGCGCGCGACAGTAAACCACCGTTTACAGTAAAACCAGTGGGCCAGACGGTGAGCCCAGATCGCATGCAATCCCGAATAGGTGAATATGACTTCAAACCAGCTGCGCGCTGCCGGATCATTATCGAACACAGCGCGAATATCGGACCTCATATTTTTCAGCATGACTTCTTCCCCTCTTTGGCTTGCGCCTCATTAAAAAACGCCCCCACAGCCTGTTAGGGCTGCAGAGGCGTATTCTTACGCGGTTCCACTCTGCTTGGGCAGCCTTATTGCTCCTTATCCTTTTAAAAGGTCAGGAAAGGCTGTCCAACTTGTGCAGTCTGTAACGTAAGACCATACGGCAAAATCTACTGCTCTTCACATGCTTTCGTTCAAAATGAAGGAAAGAGCACGGAAAAGGTTCGACTTTGCAGCTCACAGGTGCATGTTCAGCCTGTCTGAAGTGGATGATTTCCAGCTACCTGTCATTACTCACAGGGTCATCCTCTCTGGGACTTCATATTCAGGCTTACTTTTCCTGATCAATGCCATTATATCGATATATTATACATTTAAGTTTTAAATTATCTGTCAGGTGATCATTATAACGGACTCTACCCGATTAAACAATATGAATTATGCAGCTGCGGCAAATTCCGACAACTCCTGGATGGCTTTGAACAGCTGCTTTGTACCAAATGGAAATCAGGATCCTTTGATCTGGGAAGCCAGACGTTCGATAACACGATCACGGCCAAGCAGATATACCGTATGGTTGAGATCGCGTCCATGCATTTCGCCTGTCAGTGCTACGCGGATTGGCATGAACAGCTGCTTGCCTTTATATCCGGTTTCTTTTTGTACTTCCTTGATCATTGCAGCTGCATGAGCAGGACTGAATTCCTCGGAAGAATGGATTTTGTTCAGCAATGCTTCCAGTACGGTTTTGACATGCTCTTCTCCCAGGATTTGCTGCTCTTCCTGACCAAGCTCTACATGGGTACGGAAGAACATTTCGGATAGTTCCACGATATCGGAAGCCGATACCATTTGCTCCTGATACAGAGCAACCAGATCATGTGCCCACTGCTGCTGCTCTTCGCTCAGTTCTGCCGGCAGACGTCCTGCTTTTTGCAGATGAGGAATCGCCATCGCTGCGATACGATCGGTATCGGCTTTTTTGATATACATATTGTTCAGATGCGCCAGCTTGTGGGTATCAAATACCGCCGGGCTCTTGGACAGACGCTTGGCATCAAAAATTTTGATCAGTTCTTCACGGGAGAAAATTTCTTCTTCACCTTCCGGTGACCAACCCAGCAGCACGATAAAGTTAAACAATGCCTCTGGCAAATACCCAAGCTGATCGTACTGCTCGATAAACTGGATAATAGACTCATCACGTTTGCTGAGCTTTTTGTGGTTTTCATTGACGATCAGTGTCATATGACCAAACTGTGGTGGTTCCCAGCCCAGTGCTTCGTAAATCATCAGTTGACGCGGTGTATTGGAGACATGGTCTTCCCCGCGCAGAACATGGGAGATCTTCATCAGGTAGTCGTCCAGTACAACCGCAAAGTTGTAGGTTGGAATACCGTCTTTTTTGACAATAACAAAGTCTCCGGTATCTTCCGTAGTAAACGAAATTTCGCCTTTGACAATATCATTGAATGTATAGGTCTTGTTCTCCGGTACACGGAAACGGATACTAGGTACGCGTCCTTCCGCTTCAAATGCAGCACACTGCTCAGGTGTCAGATCGCGATGCTTGCCGGAGTAACGCGGAGTTTCTCCTTTGGCCATTTGCTCTTCACGTTCCTGCTCCAGCTCTTCCTCGGTGCAGTAACATTTGTAAGCCAGACCGCGGTCCAGCAGATTCTGCCAGTGTTCACGATAGATATCCAGACGCTCGGTCTGACGATACGGTCCGTATTCACCGCCAACATCAATGCTTTCATCCCAATCGATACCCAGCCATTTCAGGTAAGAGAGTTGATTTTCTTCACCACCGGCTACGTTACGTTTTACATCCGTATCCTCGATCCGGATAATAAATTTGCCACCCTGACTGCGGGCGAACAGATAATTGAACAGTGCGGTACGGGCATTACCGATATGCAGATGTCCTGTAGGACTTGGTGCATAGCGTACGCGAACTTCATTAGACATAATAAATTTCCTCCTTAAACTTGATTACTCTTTGATCAGACATACAACAGCCTGTGCAGCGATACCCTCACCACGACCGGTGAATCCCAGCTGCTCGGTTGTTGTAGCCTTGACGTTAACCTGGTCAATTTCCGCATCCAGTGCTTTGGCAATAACTTCTACCATTTGCGGAATATAAGGGGCCATCTTTGGCTTCTGGGCAATGATGGTAGCATCTACATTACCCAGACGATAACCGCGTTCGCGGATCATTTTCCAGATATGCAGCAGCAGCTTGAGGCTATCGGCATCTTTGAATTCCGGATCGGTATCGGGAAAATGCTTGCCGATATCCCCCATGGCAAGTGCGCCCAGAATAGCATCGGTAATCGTATGCAGCAGTACATCCGCATCCGAATGCCCGAGCAACCCTTTATCATAAGGAATAGTCACGCCACCGATAATACATGGCCGTCCCTCTACCAGTTGGTGTACATCAAATCCCTGACCTATGCGAATCATATGTGTCTCTCTCCTTTGCGTTCCAATAAATAAGCAGCATAATCCAGATCATCCGGGGTCGTGATCTTCACATTCGTGTAACTGCCTTCCACGACAGCTACCATCATTCCCAGACGCTCTACCAGCATGGCATCATCAGTCCCGCGGAAACCCTGCTGCTCAGCCTGCCGATGAGCGTCCAACAAATCGCTGCGCCGGAAGGTCTGCGGTGTCTGGATCGCCCACAGACTGCTGCGATCCGGCGTCCCGATAATTTGCTTGTCCGAATTGACCTGCTTGATCGTGTCCTTAACCGGAACAGCCAGCACAGAGGCGCCTACTTCAACTGCTACTTCATAACATTGCCGAATATGATCTTCGGTAACAAAAGGACGGACTCCATCATGTACCATAACCCACTCTGTGGTCAGATGCTGCAGGCCGTTCAAAACAGACTCCTGACGATCATGACCGCCGGCTGCCACATGAATAACCTTGGCCAAACCATATTGTCTGACCCAGTCCCTGCAGCGTTCCACATCCTCTGCTCCTGTAACCATAACGATCTCATTCACCATAGATGAACGTTCAAAAACCTCCAGCGTATGTATGATGATCGGCTTATCCTGAAGTTTCAGATACTGCTTGCTCTCTGTCGTGCCCATGCGTGAACCTTTGCCCGCTGCCACGACGATTACACCCGCCTTATTCGTCATAATCCCCATCCTCATCTTTCCAGTCCGCCATCCTGAATGCTTCCAGGACGTCTCAAATCCCATTCCTTAATAATATACCCGCTGCATCTACAGCACAACCTATTAGATGATCGCTATTGTCTCTACCCGATTCTGGGCAAAAGCAGAAAGATATCGGCATCCTTTCATTTTCAATCTTCAATCGGAGATATGAGGTTTGGCAAATACCATTTTGCCATTGGCTGTCTGCAGTGCACTGGTGACCATGACTTCTATAGCCCGTCCCATATATTCACGCCCTTGCTCCACTACAATCATGGTACCATCATCCAGATAAGCAATTCCCTGGCCCTGCTCTTTACCAGCCTTGGTAACCGAGACAACAAGCAGCTGTCCGGCGATAAGCTGCTGCTTCAACATCGAAGCCAGGTGATTGACATTCAAAACCCGAATCTGATGCAGCTCACTGATTTTCTGTAAATTGGTATCATTGGTCAGCAGTACCGCTTGGTGGCTTCGTACCAATTGAACCAGTTTATCATCGGTACTCATGGCTTCCGGAAGTTCAGTATATAAAATATCCAACTGTTCCTGATCCAGCTGACGGAGCCTGTTTAACAGATCCAGTCCACGTTTTCCCCGCTGACGACGCAACAGATCGGCAGAATCGGCAAGCATCTGCAGCTCATGCAGTACAAAATCCGGTATTAGCAATTTCCCTTCCAAAAAGCCTGCCTGAATAATATACTCAATTCTCCCATCGATAATAATATTGGTGTCCATTATTTTGGAAGAGACTACTTTGAGGGATCGTGGTTCTTCATGCCGTTCTTCGGATGCAGGAAGCGGAGAATCGGAATTCATTTTCTGACCTGGCCAGCCTGCGATTTCGGTAGCGTATATATAGCTCATACGCAGTCCAGCGTAACCAAATGCCAGCATAAGCAGCGATCTTATCATCTCGTATCCCTGCCCCCACCATGAGAAGATGAGAGCTCCTACTGCTCCTGTTACCCATCCTGCCAACATTCCCGCTGTCATAATCATTATTTGCTGGACAGATAGCGGCTCTCTTCTGTTCTTGCAGCTCTGCTGCCAACGTATCAGCAGACTACGGCAGATCCATACGAGCAAAAAAGCGATAACCAGTATTACAATTCCATCCAACACCATTTTTGCCGGTTGTCCTTCGCCTTGCAGCCAGCCGTTATTCCATTCTCTCCATTGCTCCAGCATATACCTGTCTCCTTTGCATTCATTCCAACTATTTGGACATAAAAAAAAGCATTTATTCTCTGTTACGCTAGAGAAATAAATGCTTCTTTATTCATCATATCATGCCAGCATCTTAACGAAGAGATTCTTTGGAAGAGTTGTCTTCGTCCTGATGCTTACGACGTCGGGTCAGCTGGCGTATATTTTGTTGGAAACCATACAATGCATACAGTGCCAGCGGCACAAAAATCAGTTTGGATACTTGATCCGGGAACATGATGGCGATAACAACCGCCACGATAACAACGAATGGAGCCAGCCATAATGCTTTGCGCGGGATACCCACTTTTTTGAAGTTGGGGTATTTCACACGGCTTACCATCAGGTAAGACAATATTAATGTGCTGATCACCATATAAGGCGTAGAGACTTCGTTATGGAATAAGGATAAAGTTGCCAGTACGCCGCCTGCTGCCGGAATCGGCAGACCGGTGAAGTATCCGGGCACTCCTGCTTTTACATTGAATCGTGCCAGACGCACTGCGCCGCACATTGGGAAAATCAACGAAGCTACGACAGCGAGCACCGGATTAATATCATAAAAGGAAATACTGTACATGATAATAATAGGCGCTACACCAAACGATACCAGATCAGACAGCGAATCGAGTTCTTTTCCCAGTTCACTCTGGGCATTAAGCGCTCTGGCCATACGACCATCCAGACCGTCCATTAACATTGCTACAATTACCATGATCGCTGCCAGACTATAGTTATCATTCAACGACAGTAAAATAGCCACCATTCCAAGTCCCAGGTTAAACAGCGTACACAGGTTTGGAATTGATTTTGTTATCATTTTGTCACCTCAAAGATGGATATATTAACCAATTAACTTTACGATTCTAACGCTTTTAGATTTGTCTGTCAATAAATACTTGTTCCTGAATGCGTTCCAGACCTGCACGAATCGTTCTTGCCCGTACTTCACCAATGCCATCCACTTCATCCAGCTCTTGAATACTGGCACCTATTACTTGATGCAGGGCTTCAAAACGCTCGACCAAATTGTGGATAATCACATTAGGCAGTCTCGGAATTTTGTTCAATACACGATATCCGCGGGCATGCACCACTTCTTCCGACTGGGCAATCGCCACAGGATAACCCAGCATTTTGACAATTTGCGTGACATCCATGAGTTCATTATCGGTAATCCGCTTAAGGTTGTTTACAATTTCATTCAACTTGTCTTCACTGCAATCGCGTCCGTAGTCTTTGAGCAGCAATCGGAATTCTTCCTCCGTATTACCGACCATTTCTTCCATCTGCATGGAAATAAGGCGGCCTTCCGCGCCAAGTTCCGTAATATAGCGGCTAATCTCGGTTTGAATGCGCAGTACCATCTCTACTCGCTGAATCACACCTGCCACCTCGGAGATCGTAACCATCTGTTCGAATTCGGAAGCCGTCAGGTTGGTCAGTGCCTGGCTCAATACGGCCTGATAACGTTCCAGCGTCTGGATCGCCTGATTGGCTTTGGTCAGGATAACACCGATCTCTTTGAGCGCATAACGCAAATTCCCTTTGTACAGCGTAATAATATTACGACGCTGCGAGATCGAAATAACGAGTTCTCCGGTCTGCTTGGCTACCCGTTCTGCCGTACGGTGGCGAATCCCCGTCTCAATCGAGGAGATGGAAGAATCCGGGATCAGCTGCGTATTCGCATAGAGAATCCGCTTCAGATCACCACTTAGAATAATGGCGCCATCCATTTTGGCCAACTCATACAAATAGTTGGGAGAAAATTCGCAATCGATGGAAAAGCCGCCATCTACTACTTCCATTAGCTGGGGAGTTGAGCCAACCACAATAAGACCGCCCGTTTTGGCCCGCAATACATTTTCGAGTCCATCCCGGAATGCTGTGCCTGGCGCTACCATTTTCAGCAGGCGATTGATTTTCTCTGCTTGACTGATTTCCTTCATCTACTGTTCCCCCTAATCCAACGCAGCCTTTAATGCTTCCGCTACCGTATTTACACCGATTAATTGAATATCCTTGGGATGCTTCCATCCCTTGAGACTTTTCTCTGGCAAAATGACACGCTTGAATCCCAGCTTGGCCGCTTCCTTGACCCGCTGTTCTGCTCTGGACACAGCGCGCACCTCACCGGTCAGACCGATTTCTCCAAAAATTACATCATCCGGCTTGGTAGGTGCATCCCGGAAACTGGAAGCCAGACTGACTGCAATTGCCAGATCGACAGCCGGCTCATCCAGTTTGACGCCCCCTGCCACATTCAAGTACGCATCCTGATTTTGCAGGAACATGCCCATACGTTTTTCGAGTACGGCAATAATCAAAGACAGACGGTTATTATCTACACCGGTACCCATCCGCCGTGGGGACGGGAAATGCGTCGCTGCTACCAGCGCCTGCAGTTCAACGAGCATTGGACGTGTACCCTCCATACTGGCGACAACCGTCGAACCGGCTGCTCCCATGGCACGTTCGGACAGGAACAATTCCGAAGGATTGGACACTTCCGTTAATCCTTCTTCATGCATTTCAAAAATTCCCATCTCGTTCGTCGAACCAAAACGGTTCTTCACCGCCCGCAGAATCCGGTACGTATGATGACGCTCTCCTTCAAAGTACAATACGCAGTCTACCATATGCTCCAGCATCCGCGGACCGGCAATCGCACCTTCCTTGGTCACATGACCAACCAGTACGGTAGCTATGCCCCGAATTTTCGCTACACGCATAAATCGTGACGTACATTCGCGTACCTGGGACACACTACCCGGTGCACTTGTCACTTCCGGCTGATATACCGTCTGTATAGAGTCAATAACCAAAAAATTAGGATTCAAATTGTCAATTGCTTCCTCGATCAGATCCATATTACTTTCACACAGTACAAAAAGCTCATCAGACAGCGCATCCAGCCGCTCTGCACGCAGTTTGGTCTGTCGAACAGATTCCTCTCCGGAAATATACAGTACACGCAGTCCAGCCTTTGTCAGTGCATGCGACGTCTGCAGCAGCAGCGTCGATTTACCGATACCCGGATCACCACCGACAAGTACCAGCGAGCCAGGCACTACCCCTCCGCCCAGAACGCGGTTCAGCTCCTGAATCCCGGTTTGGATACGCGGCTCCTTGCCTGCTTCAATCTCTGTAATTGCCT
This sequence comes from Paenibacillus shenyangensis, assembly GCF_000346635.1. Lineage (NCBI taxonomy): Bacteria > Bacillati > Bacillota > Bacilli > Caryophanales > Paenibacillaceae > Paenibacillus > Paenibacillus shenyangensis. The sequence goes on along the minus strand of NZ_AOIG01000031.1, from coordinate 15,272 downwards.
GTGGCTTTTGCTTGGTCTGGAACAGGGAGGAATTCATGCCCTGCGTTTTGACCGCTGTGCTTTCCTTTTCCTCGATCATGGTATTCCAGGCCTGGCATCCTGGGCACTTACCATACCATTTGGGAGATTCATATCCACAATCCGTACAGAAAAACTTTGTTTTCACTTTTGCCATGGACGTCCCTTTCTATATATACGTTAACCGAACAGTTAACATCTAATATCTTTTTATCGTAATACAATGTTTTGAATTTTACATTCTATTCTATTATAACATTAAAAAGGTTGATTCCGCGGGCGATTTTGCCTTTGGAATCAACCTTTATTTATACACGATATCTATAGGTATTCTTCTATCCTTTGCAGAAATAGAGGAGACCTTAATTACAGATTTGCTTCGTTGGCAGAGACGCTGTCTGCCTGGGTAGCAGGATCAACCTTATCTACTGTCAGCGCACCGTCTTTCTCGTCGATCAGCAGGGTATCCCCTTTGGTCACGCTGCCTGTCAGCAGTTCTTCGGACAGACGATCCTCGATATGCTTCTGGATCGCACGACGAAGTGGACGTGCACCATACGCAGGATCGAATCCTTCTTTGGCAAGGAACGCTTTGGCGCTGGCAGTAAGGGTAAAGTCTACCGCATACTCACGCAGACGCTTGCGCAGTTCCTCGGACATCAGGGTTACGATCTCGGCGATGTGTTTTTCTTCCAGAGAGTGGAATACGATCACATCATCAATACGGTTCAGGAACTCTGGGCGGAAGTGACGTTTCAGTTCATCTGTCACTTTACCTTTCATGTTCGTATACTCTGCACCCGAATCTACAGTTGCTGTAAAACCAAGCGTACTGTTCCGGCGGATTGCATCTGCGCCGACGTTAGAAGTCAGGATAATCAGTGTATTCCGGAAATCGACTACACGGCCTTTGGAATCGGTCAGACGACCATCTTCCAGTACCTGCAGCAGGATGTTGAATACTTCTGGGTGAGCTTTCTCAATTTCATCCAGCAGGACTACAGAGTATGGTTTGCGGCGGACTTTTTCGGTCAGCTGACCGCCTTCCTCATAACCCACATATCCTGGAGGCGCTCCGACCAGACGGGAAGTCGAATGTTTCTCCATGTATTCGGACATATCAATCCGGATAATGGCATTTTCATCACCGAACATGGACTCGGCCAATGCACGGGCGAGCTCGGTTTTACCAACCCCTGTAGGACCGAGGAAGATAAAGGAACCCATCGGACGTTTTGGATCTTTCAGACCCGCACGGGCACGGCGGATTGCACGGCTGACAGCAACGACAGCTTCATCCTGACCGATTACGCGCTGGTGCAGCAAGCTTTCCATATTGAGCAGACGATCGGTTTCCTCTTCTTTGAGCTTGGTTACCGGAATGCCTGTCCAGTTGGCAACGATATCTGCGATATCTTCAGGAGTAACCTCGGAATCCGTACGACCTTGCTTTTCTTTCCATTGGTTCTTGGTTGTATCGAGTTCTTCACGGATTTTTTGCTCGGTATCACGCAGAGCAGCCGCTTTCTCGAATTCCTGACTTTGTACAGCGGCGTCTTTTTCCTTGCGGATATCTTCCAGACGACTTTCCAGTTGCTTCAGATTAGGCGGGATTGTGTAAGAGTTCAGTCTTACTTTGGAACCTGCTTCATCAATCAGGTCAATCGCTTTATCCGGCAGGAAACGATCCGTAATATAACGGTCAGACAATTTAACAGCCTGCTCAATCGCTTCATCCGTAATTTTCACACGATGATGGGCTTCATAACGATCACGCAGACCCATCAGGATCTGTACAGCTTCATCCGGAGATGGCTGATCAACGGTGATTGGTTGGAAACGACGTTCCAGAGCCGCATCTTTCTCGATATATTTACGATATTCATCCAGTGTAGTCGCACCGATACATTGCAGTTCACCACGTGCCAGAGAAGGCTTCAGGATATTCGATGCATCAATTGCACCTTCCGCTCCACCTGCACCGATCAATGTGTGCAACTCATCAATGAACAGTACGATATTACCCGCTTGACGAATTTCGTCCATGATTTTTTTGAGACGATCCTCAAACTCACCACGATATTTGGTTCCGGCTACGACAGAACCCATATCCAGCGTCATAACACGCTTGTCACGGAGAGTCTCCGGAATCTCGTTGTTGATAATTTTCTGAGCGAGACCTTCGGCAATGGCTGTTTTACCAACACCCGGTTCACCGATCAGTACCGGGTTATTTTTGGTACGACGGCTCAATACCTGAATCACGCGTTCGATCTCCTTGCTGCGGCCAATAACCGGATCCAGGTTGCTATCTTTGGCAATAGCCGTCAGATCGCGTGCCAGACTATCCAGTGTAGGCGTACTTACATTAGCAGGAGTACCGTGATGGCTGGATACCGCTTCATTACTGCCCAGCAGCTGCAATACCTGTTGGCGTGCCTTGTTCAGGCTAATACCCAGATTGTTCAGCACTCTTGCTGCTACACCTTCACCTTCACGGATCAGACCGAGCAGAATGTGCTCTGTACCCACGTAAGTATGACCAAGCTTGCGTGCTTCATCCATGGACAGCTCAATCACTTTTTTGGCACGCGGAGTATATGCAATATTTGTAGGCTGTTCCTGTCCTCTACCAATCAGAGATTCGACTTCATCCTGAATTTTTTCAAGTCCAAGACCCAGACCGATCAGCGCTTTGGCTGCGATGCCTTCACCTTCACGAATCAATCCAAGCAAAATATGCTCTGTACCGATGTTGTTGTGACCGAGACGAACTGCTTCTTCCTGAGCCAAAGCCAGAACTTTTTGAGCTCGCTCCGTAAATCTACCAAACATCATATTCAAGCACCTCCACGGTTTAGTCTTCTACGTGTACATTACCCAATTTATCGCGGATCAGCTGCGCCCGGTACATATCGCGTTCTCCTGATCCCATTTTAACACCGAAGGTTTTCTGAAGGAAACCCGATTGTGTCATAATCATTAACTCGTTCATCTGCGTAACCGTCGTCTTGTCGATCAATCCAAGATCCACGCCCAGTCGCACATCGGAGATACGCTGAAATGCTTCCTTGGAATCCATCATAGTGGCATAACACAGAATTCCATAAGAACGCATAATCCGGTCCGTTATGCGCAGACGAGATTCGGTCAGCAGACGATTGCGAGCATGCTGCTCATACTCAATGATCTGTAGCACTACGCTGCGCAGATTATCGATAATTTCCTCTTCCGATAATCCCAGAGTAATCTGGTTGGAAATCTGAAAAATATTACCGATTGCTTCGCTGCCTTCACCATACAAACCTCGTACTGCAAGTCCAACCTGCGAGACCGCCGACAAAATGCGTCCCACCTGGTTCATGATCGCCAGCGCCGGCAGATGAAGCATTACCGAAGCCCGCAGTCCGGTACCCATATTGGTAGGACAACTGGTCATATAGCCTCGATGATCATCGAATGCATAATTAACGGCCTTTTCAAAAGCATCGTCAATACCGGATGCGCGCTCCCATGCCTCCTGAAGCTGAAACCCCGGATACAGACACTGAATCCGCAGATGATCCTCTTCATTAAGCATAATGCTTACCGACTCATCCTCGGCCAGCAGCACTGCTCCTGCTCTGGATTCATTAATAAGGCTCGGACTGATCAGGTGTTTCTCCATCAGCACTTCCTTATCCACATCATCCAGTTCACTCAATATGATCGGTTCAAAGGTACCTATGCTCTGTACCGATTCACTCCCCAGCGCTTCGATCAGCTGTCCCTGCACGGCTTCTGCCTGCTCGGCTGAAGCAACGATAGGAAAAGGGTAATGAACCAGATTACGTGCAATACGTACTCTGCTGCTGATTACAACATCCGAATGCTCTCCGCCTTCTTTCATCCACTCACTCAAAGGCTTCTCGGTAAAACGGAGATTGGGCATACGGCATTCCTCCTTACGACTCCTGTGAAATCTGCTTTTCCAGTCCACGGATCTGATCTCTCAGCTCTGCAGCCTGTTCAAATTCCTCATCAGCGATGCTCTGCTGAAGCTGCTGCTTGAGCTCGTGCATCTGCTGTCTGATTTTGATCTGAACACCGGCGCGACCAGGCAGTTTACCAGTATGAGCGGTACTGCCATGCACCCTTTTAAGCAGTGGGTCCAGTTTGGCATCAAATGTCTTGTAACAGGAACTACAGCCAAACCGTCCCAGTTTGCGAAATTGGGTATAGGTCATGCCGCATTCCGGACATTGTAATTCCTGCACAGGAGGTCCGGCAACCTGACCTTTGTTGCTGGAATCAAAGTCCATCAATCCCGACAGCAGATTATGAATCGAAAAGCCGCCGGATGTACCCGGAATCAGTTCGCCTTTTTCACGGGCACAATGTTCGCAAATATGAAATTCCGTTTTTTCCCCATTTACGATTTTGGTAAAATGAAGAGTAGCCGGTCTCTTTTGACATTCCTGACAGACCATCACAATTACCCCCTTTGCCAGATATCAGGAGCCAAGCAATGAAATCAACATGGCCTTCATCATCCTGGCACGGACTTCATCCCGGTAGGGAAGATTCAATGAAATAACGTCCCGGCATACGACAGAACGCATCAGCTCGGCTTCACGCTTGGAAATAAGCCTTGCTTCCAGCAACTGATAAATAAGTCCTTCTGCTGCCACCTGACTCATATTCTGACCGATACTTTCGTGAATATGAGTATGGATCGTCGAATGAGCAGGCAGTTCGATACGCCGTATGCGGATATAGCCCCCGCCTCCCCGCTTACTTTCAACGAGGTATCCTTTTTCAAGAGTAAAGCGGGTGCTGATAACATAATTGATCTGTGAAGGCACACACGAGAACTGATCAGCCAGATCGTTGCGCTGAATCTCTATCGCTCCTTCACCTTCCTGAAGTATCCGTTTTAAATATTGTTCGATAATGTCGGAGATATTACGCATTGTATCCTCCTCCATGTATAGTTAAACCTGCAAACATGAATTCGCCAATGATAATATCAAAGTCTACATAAATATCACTTAACCATAAATTTCATGGTCAGAAACGAACGTTCGTAACAATCTATTATACAGATCGAAACAGATCGTCACTTTGCAGGATCACATCCATTCTACAGGCAAATATATTACTGCATTTGCTCGCTGACTTTGACTTTCTTTGACTTTATAATATTATACCATAAAATCCCGTTTTGCCAATAGCAGACAGGAGAAGTTTGTTTTGTTTTTGAGTGTTTAAGCTCATACGGAACGGTTACAGAAATCGTTATTTTGGGGTGGAAGTAAAAACAAATACTTTGCCATCGGTATTCAGTATCTGGGTTCCATTGGGTAGGGTGGCATAATGCTCCTGATGATCATGAGTCTGCCATCCCACGTGTCCACAGCAGAGTAATACGGGATCATGCTGTTCCAATTCCAATCGTACGGCTGGAGCTCCAGGGCGGTTATGAACAGGATCATCCGGCCCCTGATGCATCAGCATAATATCCGGTGTTTTCTTTAGCAAATGAGCCATATGCTTCAGGAATTCCGGTGCTGCCATTCGATTGGGCTTGTCCGTTCTACCGATTATACCGCCCAATCCGGCAATATGAATATTGGCAATATCCAGCAGTTGCGGCTTCAGCATCCAGACTGCTTCAGGGCAAGTATTCAAGCATTGCATATCCTCATCCGTAAAAATATCGTGGTTGCCTGACACTGCCGTCATATACCGAAATTTTTGCCGAAAAGCTTCCCAGACGGATAATGGGCTTCCACTGGCACCTCGTTGCAGTGGATCGGCGTACAGATCTCCACATAACAACGTCAATACTTTTTCCTGCTGGATATCAGGCCATTCAATCTGCAGCAGCAACTCCAGGCTTTCGGCCAAATCTTCGCCAAGTAGACGATAGGATTGCATATAATGCTGCGTATCCTCTGTTTTTGAATGCAGCTTGGCTATAAGATTTTCATCTTCTGGACTATTTGCTTCTCCTTTGAGAAGAGATCGATTATGTGGGGTCACTCCCTGCAAATCAGATGCAATAATAATGGCATCGATCGTCTCGGGAAGACCTTTTATAGTACCGCTGTATACAGGCAACTGCTTGTACTCTATCCCCTGACTGCCTTGAGCTGCTGTAATATACGTAAATACTTCTACAGGTTCATTATGGATATGTACTATTTCCAGCATATGAGTACCTCTTTCCAGGATGTTGTGCTTGCTTCATCGTTTCTGTATTTGCTGCTTGACTTGCTTCTTTATAAAGTACCCTCTACAACAATCTCATCCGCATGCTGAAGCTGAGTCCGTATCCAATCGGTGAACAAATCAACAAAAGCACGATGATCTTCATTTGCTGCCGGGAATTGATCCATTTCCTGCAAAATATGCTGCCAGACCGGTGCAGCAATGGCATTATCCCAACAATGATCAAAGCTGTCGTAGACTTCCCCGGTTTTCGGATCGGTTAATGGATACTGCTTTTCAATAATCGGAACCAATTCGGCAAAATCCGTAAAGTAAACAAATAGCAGCTCTTCATTGCTGTAGTCATCATCCCCCGGCCGTGCCGTGCCAAAAAAGTAGCCAGGATCATTACGCGGTCTATCATGATGATACAGCAGATAAGTAATGTTCGAATCTTTGATACTCACAAAAGAACCCTCCTATCATCTAGAGTTATTCCGTATAACTTGATCATACCGCAACAGAAGACGGCATGGAATCCAAGGATAAACCGGCAAGCGACTGGCAGCTTGACGTATTGTATCCGATCAAGTACACTAGCACAAATACATATCACGAAACGGCCACTGAAAGGAATCCAACCTGGAGGCGTTCTCGTCAAGGAACAGCACAAGCTATACGTAAAATAGCAGCTGTTACCCTAAGTTAAACGGTATCCGCCCGTTATCACGGAACCTGAGTGGATCGGAGTCATAGTACTTCGATTAAATTGGGTGGCACCGCGAGCAGAACGCTCCTCGTCCCAAGTTGATGAGGAGCGTTCTTTGTGTTTTTTCAGAATAACTGGCAGTGACAACATTGCCTATTTGAAAAGGAGCGAACCACCCATGCTGGATATTCAGTACATTCGACAACACGCCGATACCCTTCAGGAAATTGCCAACAAAAAGCATATTGCACTATCGATTGCAGAGCTGGTACAGCAGCATCAAGTGCGCAGCCAGAATCTGCAGGAGATAGAGCAGCTAAGACAGCAGCGCAATGTATTAACACGTCAGATCAGTGAACAGATCCATACTTCTCCTGCTACAGCCGAAGAGACGAAGCAGCAGGTTCGAAATATTAACCTTCAGTTGAACACACTGGAGCAGCAAGCCGAACAAATACTCGAGAAATATAACGCACTTATGGCGATTGTACCCAATATCGTATCGCCGGATACACCAGAAGGGCAATCGGACGCAGATAATGTATTGCTGCGGCAGATCGGTACACCCCCTGCATTTGACTTTGCTGCCAGGGATCATATCGAGCTTGGAGAGCTGCATGGAATGATCGATACAGCACGTGGCGTCAAGGTCAGCGGCAGTCGCCATTATTATTTAAAAGGGAACGGTGTACTGCTGCATCGCGCTGTTCAGCAGCTGGCATTTGATCTGCTGCTGGGCAAAGGATACACTCCGCTCGAAGTACCCATGATGGTTCGCGGTGCAGCAATGTACCATACTGCCTTTTTCCCGCTTGGAATCGATCAGACTTTCCGGATCGACCAGGAAGATCGCTGGCTCACCGGTACTTCCGAGGTAGCACTGGTATCGTATTATCAAAATGAGGTTATTGATCTGGCAGAAGGTCCTATTCGGCTGGCGGCGGCTTCGCAAAGCTTCCGTAGTGAAGTCGGCTCGGCTGGTAGGGATGTACGTGGACTGTATCGGGTACATCAATTTGCCAAAGTCGAGCAGGTTGTCCTCTGTGAAGCCGATCCCGAGGTATCGGAACATATTTTGCAGGAGATCACGGGCAATGCAGAAGAACTTCTGCATCTACTTGAGCTTCCTTATCAGGTTGTTGCTGTCTGTATTGGCGATATGTCGCAGAAAACCTATAAGCAGTACGATATTGAGACCTGGATGCCAGGACGCGAGGCTTATGGCGAGACTCATTCTTCGTCGAATCTGCATGATTTTCAGGCACGACGTGCCAATATACGCTATCGCACAGAAAATGGAGAGCTGCGTTTCTGTCATACGCTGAATAATACAGCTGTAGCATCGCCGCGTATCCTGATTCCACTGCTGGAGAATCATCAGCAGGAAGACGGCAGTATTTACATTCCTGCTGCTTTGCGTCCTTATATGAATGGGATGGAGCTGTTGGCTGCCCCATCTGTAACGTTTAACTGAACATAAACTGAATAGTTTGCTTTGTACCGGTATATAGTGAGTCCTGATGCACGTTTAAAAGGAGCTTCCTCCATCAGGAAAGCTCCTTTTAAATATGTCTATCTGCAATAGTCTACAAACTAAAATATCACCCTTTGACCGAACCGGCAGCCAATCCTTCGACAATCCGGTTGCTTAGCAGCAGGAATGCGATCAGAATAGGAAGAATGCTAATCATCAGTGTAGCGCCGATCGCTCCCCAGTCTGTCAGATATTGCCCAACAAAATTATTAACACCTACAGTCAGTGTTTTCCAGCGATCGGAGCTGATAAAGGTATTTACAAATACAAACTCATTCCAATTGTAAATCATATTGATAATAGCAGTCGTCGCCAGAACCGGTGTAGTCAGCGGTAATACGATGCGCAAAAAAATCCGGTGTACCGAACAGCCATCCATAACACCTGCTTCTTCAATTTCACGCGGAATCGCCTGATAGAATCCTAGTAAAATCATAATCGTAACCGGTAAGTTAAAAGCCGTATACGATAAAATAACCGAAAGCGGATTATTGATCAGATGCACATGCTTAAAAAAATTAAATAGAGGAATCAATGTAGAATGCAGCGGGATCATCAATCCTACAATAAAAAGTCCCAGTACAAATCGGCTCAGCTTCCAGTTCATTCTGGTAATCGCAAACGTCACAAAACTGGCAAGTATAATCGTCAGCAAAACAGCTACCACTGTGTACCAGACACTGTTGAAGAAGTATAGATTAATATGTCCCTGACTCCATACCTTTGGATAATTAGCCCACTGTGGGTGCTGAGGAAATGCGAACGGTGACATACCGAAAACTTCCTGATTCGTTTTCAGCGAAAATAAAAACAGCCAAAATAGCGGATAAATCTGGATTACAGCCAATATCCCGAGAATCAGATAAAGTACACCAAAACCAAGGCGACTCCCAAATGATGCTTTTACTCTGGTATCGGAGATAGTTCCAGATCGTTTATGTGCAGCAAATTCATTCATTATGTTCATCCACTCCCTCAGTATTGGACATCTTCGCCTGATGTGGTCAGCTTGCGGATCAGCCAGGTCATAAGCAGACAGATCAGCAAGAGGGCAAAGCCCACAGCACTGCCATAGCCAAAATTGTACTTGCTGAAAGCTTCACCATACATATAAGAAGCCATCACTTCGCTTGCATGATTCGGCCCTCCACCAGTCATCACAAAGATCAGGTCAAAATACTTGAGTGAGCCAACAAGCGCCAGTATAATGGTCACCTTGAATACCGGAGAAATCAGCGGCAATTTGATACGACTCGCTACCTGCCATGGGGTGGCTCCATCGATCGTTGCTGCTTCTATCACTTCTTCCGATACATTTTTGAGAGCGGCATAATAGATAATGATATAAAAACCGGCATACTGCCATACAATTGGAACAAAGATCGCAAACAGTACAATATTCGGGTCGGATAACCAGAGCGGCGGATTTTGTATCCCGATACTGGTCAGTAGATGATTGAGCATACCATTGGACGGATCATAGATCTTGGACCATAGCTGGGCAATGGCTACAGAGGACAGCAACATCGGAATCAGATAAATTTTGCGAAACAGATTGGCACCCTTGATCCGGCTGGCCAGTACCATGGATACCGCCAGATAGATCAGCAGACTGAAAGTAGAACAGATGCCCAGTAACACGGAATGATATGTGCTTTTCCAGAACATCGAATCATGGATTAGCTTGTTATAATTATCCAGACCAATAAACTTCATCGGGGCAAAGCCTTTCCAGTCCATCATGCCATAGTAGCCCGTAAGCACCAGCGGAATATAGATGATAATCAGAATCAGCAGCAGCGCCGGCCATACATACAGCGCAATCGCACTTTTATTGGACATAACTGCTTTCATAATCTTTCCTCCTTTTTGACAGAAGGAAGAGCATCGAGATACTCTTCCATTCACAAATCACAAATGCCAGACAAGTGCAGCAGGACTCAGCTTCCTGATCCCTTTCGACCAAAGCAATAATGTCGGACAAAGGCAACCTACTAATGATTGGCATGCCTTCCATTCCCAAACCGAATTAATTACTTTCTTCTGCCAGGGCAGCGGCTGTCTGCTGAACAAACTGCTGTGGTGTAATTTGCTTGCCAAACAGGGCAGCAATTAGATCATGATGCAGCTCGGCCACATTAGGACTGGCCTGGGTATCAAAGTACGTAGTCACATTGGAGGCACTACTCAGATCTTTGAGAATCTCTACATACATAGGGTCCAGCTTTTTGCCGGCAGTGTCCACTTTGGTTGCAGGAATAACACCTGCATCGGTCACTGATTTGTCTCCCCACTCCTTTACCAGGAATGCAGCAAAGTCTTTGGCCTGCTCTTTCACTTCGGAATTCTCTGCAACGAACAATCCTACACCGGGTCCACCAACATAGCTGTTGATATCTGTTCCTTTACCGCCTTCATACAGAGGGAATTTGAAATAACCGATCTTGTCCTTGAAGGCCTGTGGAACATCCGGGCTGGTAGTATAATTTGGCAGCTCCCAGGTAGCCGTTAAAAACATAGCTGCCTGTTCGTTCATAAAATATCCTTTGGCTTCATCGTTGGACAAACCGCTATTTCCTTTCTCAAATGTATTCATATCGACCAGACTTTGCACTTCTTCGGCCGCTTTTACAATAGCTGGATCATCAAAGCTCCGTTTGCCATGAATCACATCGGTTAGCAAAGTAGGACCGCCGATACGATCAGCCAGATACATAAACCAGAAAGAACCCGGCCACCCTTCTTTATTGCCTACTGCTGCAGGAATTACACCATTATCGTTCAGCGTTTTGACGATATTTTTGAATTCGCTGTAGGTTTTGGGTACCTGCAGATTATACTTTTTGAATAACTCTTTATTGTAGAAAATATAGGAGATATTCAGTTCCAGCGGCATACCATAGGTTTTGCCATCAATCGCATAGGATTCTTTGACACCCGGAATGAAATTATCTTTCAGATTGGCATCAATAACATCGTCCAGCGGTGTGAATAACTGACCTTCGACATAAGGCTTGAGAAACCCATCCGACCAGGTCATGCCTACATCCGGCAGTTCATTGGAAGAAGCTAATACTTTCAACTTTTCGCGATACTGGTCATTGCCGAGAATTTCAGTCTGTATTTTGATATCGGGATGCTGTTTTTCATAATCCTGTATGATCTTATTAACAATAGTGTATTGGGCATTGGAACTGCCTTCCGGCCACAAATGCATAAATTTAATTACCGTTTGTCCATTGCTGGCACCCTGACTCCTACTTGCACTATTATCCGGCGACGTGCAGCCCGAGAGAGCCAAAGACAGCATAACTACCAAAACCACTATAATAGGAAGCGCTTTCTTTTTGTTCAATGAAACTACCTCCTCCATATGTTTATAGCCGTGTGACTATAGCTCAAGTCTAACAGCTGACTCTGGCAGGTATAAGGCAACAGTGATTGGTAAAAATTCTCTTTTTATTGGAGGTTTGGTATGGATAAAGATTATGATCGTATTTAGTGGATCGATTTGCGATAGCTGCTTGGAGTAATGCCTTCGATTTCTTTGAAGATTTTTATAAAATATTTGGCGGTACGATATCCTGATTGCTCGGCGATATCTCCAACTGGCAGACTGGTTGAAATGAGTAATTCTTTGGCACGCTGAATACGCTGACGGGTCACATACTCGCTAAAGGTCAGATGAACCTGTTCCTTGAACAGTACACTTAAATAGCTGGGATTAAGATGGATATGCTCGGCCAGTTCCTTTAGTGTAAGTTCCTCTTCCAGATGAGTATCAATATAGTGCAGGGCAGATCGTATTCGTTCTGTAGCTGTCTGACTCTGCTCATTCACCTGAACCAATCGATTATCCACTACTTTCTCGACGATAAATGCCCGTGTCTGTTTCTCTTCCACCTGTAGTGCAACCTCTACAGCAGCAGTCAGATCGGTTTTGCTGATAGGTTTGAGCAGGTAATTCACCACGCCAAGCCGGATCGCCTCCTGCGCATAACCGAACTCCGAGTACGCCGAGATCAAAATAACAACAGGTGACAATCCATGCTCCCGGATGCTACGCAGCATGGTTAATCCATTCATCTCCGGCATTCGAATATCAGTCAGCAGCACATGAACATGCTGTTTTTTCATTACGTCAATGGCTTCTTCGCCATCCGCTGCTATCATAATCCGGCAGCTTCCATCGCACCATTGATCCAGAATCTTTTTCATTCCCTGCCGTGTACGCGGTTCATCATCGACAATCAGAATTGTTTTGGCATACATACGCTTTGCCTCCTGTTCATACTTTCTAGCCGATTATTCTTTTGTGGTCTCTGGTATACATCTACTAGTCAGTACTCTTCATCTACGCATTCCGATCCGTATTTATCCGGTTTCTATTTATTGTTATGGTATGCATCTATTTCTCTGATATGCATCTATCAACTTGTGGTTATATCTCTTTCTCTGGTATGCCTTTATTAACTTGTGATCTATATCTATTTCTCTAGTCTGTATCTATTAACTTGCGCGCTACATGTATTCCCCTGGTTTGCATCTATTGGCCTCTAATATATATCTATTAATCTCCATTCTCTATCGGGATTGCAAAAGAAATACATGTTCCCTCATACAGTCTACTTTCGATCCGCAATGGATCGGTTTGATCAGGAAAGTACAGTCTCAACCGCTGATATACATTGGACAAGGCTATTCCACTACCTTCTCCCTCATCTGCATCTGCTGAATGAACAATTCCTCCTGAGCGCATAGCCTGTTGAATATGCTCCAGCGTCTTGGTATCCATTCCTGGGCCATCATCCTGCACAACTATATGCAGTAGTGTATTATGACTATCCGGATAAACCCGCATACTTACAGTGCAGTCTCTTTTTTTATTGCCGGCTCCATGTAATATCGCGTTTTCTACCAACGGCTGAATCAGCAGACGCGGGATTCGTACCCGGGATACTTCATCAGACATATCGATCCGATAATGCAGTCGTTCCCCAAAGCGCATTTGCATAATTTCCATATAGTTATGAATATGGCGAATTTCCTGTTGCAGTATGACCCATTCGTCCTTATCCTGTCGACTGATCGTATAACGAAATAAATTGGACATGGCTATTACATGTTCGGCCAGCTCCTCCTGATTACGATCTTCCAGTGACCAGCGGAGCGCATCCAGCGCGTTGAACAGGAAATGAGGATTGATTTGTGCCTGCAGCGCTTTGAGTTCACTGCGGCTACGAGTAATCTCCTTTTCGTAGACCATTTGGATCAAATGATTGGTCTCTTTTACCAGCTGATTGTAAGTGCTATTCAGCTCATTAATTTCATTAACAGCATGAATTTCCGGATTAACAGTCAAAGGACCTTCAATCGCCTGCTGCATAGTACGCGTAAGTCGCAGAATCGGTTTGGTAATAATAGTCGATAGTAAATAAGAGCAAATGAAGAAAATAATAATTCCTATTATTCCTGCATACAAAATCCCTGTACGCAGCACATCAATACTTCTATAGAGAGCGCTTACAGGAGTAAGAATCAAAACTGTCCAGTTTGTTACAGACGAATGCTGTCTTGCCATAATATACTGTTGATCTTCCAGATTTACGATAGGCATTTGCTGGGGATGATGAATAATATTCGCTAGCGGCCCATTATAGTTGGAACTGATCATTTCCATCTTCTGCCCCAGAAGAATAGAATATTGATCGGTCTCCTGAGCAGGCTGTGGATTGGTAAACTGAAAATAATAACGATACATGCTTACAAGTACATATCCGCCCGTACTGTAATGATGATCCATCAAGTTAACACGCCGAATGGCCAAAAAATAGTTCCGGTCTGTCGGATCATTGCCAATCCATACAAGACGCCCACGTGCTTCATCTGCCTTGGCAATCCACTCCTTGTTTAATCTTCCCGATAGACTCGCATCATCCAGAGGCAGTACCCGCTCAAGCTCAGTCGTATATAATTCAAAGGAAGAAATACCATCCGAATTGGCTTGAATTGTGTTTACAATTCCTTTTAATTCCTGACGTTCGTTAAAAGACACCGGCTTGTTGTAATACTTGCGCAGCAGTACATTTTGTACATTCTGATTGGTAGTTACCAGCTTCGATACCATATTAATTTGCTCGTATAAAGACTCAAAGCGTCCATTAGCTTCTACCGCCACTTGCTGTATCTGATGCTCGGTATGATCCTGCAGCATGGAAGAGATCGGACGAAATGTCATCACACTCACAATACATAGTACAATCACCATAACAAACAGAAAAACAAACAATACCTGATTACGCAGCGTATTCCATCTTCTTAATAAAGACAGCATCCCACTCCCTCTTTCTTTTATCTATAATTTATAGATACTTTCTCATCTGTGTTACTAGCAAAACAGAAAGAGAAATATAAAGTGGCACAACGAGCACACAAAAGTCTGTACTATGATGAGACACTATAAATAGAAACAACCAAGATGAAAGACGTACTAAAACCATTCAACTACAAAAGGCCTTTCAGATCCAAAAGAATCAGATACAAAAAATAAAAACTATGTAGGCAGATATATACAATTAAAGGTAAGAATAACAGAAAGACGGATATTATAAAATAACTCCTATAAGAAAATAAGCATATTAAGTAAGAATACTCATTCTCATACATGAACAAATTTAGAAATAATCTGTTTTAAAACAAAAAATCATAATGAACACTTTAAAGGCCTGAATTCCGCTAAGAGAGTGTCTAATCATGAAAAAAGATCTATTGATCAAGTACTAAAGTATAAAAACATACAAAAAAGACGCTATCCAGTGG
>NZ_AOIG01000030.1:0-89828 GCF_000346635.1 Paenibacillus shenyangensis | reverse complement strand
CCTTTACAAAGGGTACAGTTTACTATGCCGAATGTCTTTTCTTTTTTTCAACCATATAGTAACTGAGTATAGCTCCACACATTCCGACAGCAGCAATGATACCACCAACCAGTGGAACATAGACGAGTCCTGCATGGGTAATAACAACACCACCCAGAAAAGCACCTGTCGCATTACCCAGATTCAGTGCGGAGTGGCTCGAGGTAGCAGCAAGCCGGGGAGCTTCATGAGCCAGATTCATAATACGCAGCTGTATACCTGGCATAATACCAAAAGCAGCTGCCCCCCATAAAAAGATAAATACAAGAGCAAGCCATGGAAGATGCAGCACACCCGATAGAATCATCAGCATCAAAGCCAAAATGGCAAAAATGGTAATAATGGAAGGCATCAGCTTCCAGTCAGCCAGCCTGCCGCCAACGATATTGCCAAGCGTTACACCGATTCCGTACATAACAAGTATCCAGGTAACACTGCTTTCCTGGAAGCCCGATACATCTGTAAGCATTGGAGTAATATAGGTAAATACCGTAAACATACTGCAGCAGCCAAATGCGCCGGTCAGCAGAATGAGCAGCACCTGAGGCTGCAGCAGACTCCGTACTTCTTTGGACAGACTCGGTTGTGCCGTCTGTTCAATACGCGGAATCAGGAACAGAATCCCTACCAGTGAAATAACGCCCATTACAGTAATTGCGCCAAAGGAAGCACGCCAGCCCAGATGCTGACCAATCAGTGTACCAAACGGAACACCGATAATATTGGCAATCGTCAGCCCGGCGAGCACCATCGAGACCGCTCCTGCCCGTTTGTCCGGTCGTACAAGGCGAGCTGCTATCAGTGATCCCGTACCGAGAAACGTACCATGAGCCAAAGCGGTAACCAGTCGTGATCCCATTAACAGACCATAACTTGGGGCAAGAGCAGCGACCAGATTACCAACAATAAAGATAGCCATGAGCAGACAAAGCAGCTGCTTTTGAGCAATGCGATTGGTAGCAATGGTGAGGATGGGAGCGCCTACGGCTACGCCGAGTGCATAACCGGTAATCAGTTGTCCTGCCTGTGGGATGGTTACGCCCAGATCATTGGCGACATTAGGAAGTAGCCCCATAATAACAAATTCAGTCATTCCGATTGCGAATGCGCCTGCGGTCAGGCAGAATAGCGCAGCGGGGAAACGATCATTTTGTGGAGTCGTTTGTTGCGGTGATACTGTATTTTGCATGATTTCTCTCCTATTTCAAAAAATATCTATATGTATGATATATTCATACTAACATTTCAAATTGCAAATGAACATGATTTGCCCGGAAAGGAGCAGGAACAATGTTGGAACTACAGCAGGAAAAACAGCTCAGCAAATGGATCAGCCTGATTCTGCGGCACTCGCCGGAACAGTACGGAATTGTACTGGATGAAGATGCCGCCTGTCCAATTAATGAACTGGTACAAGTGATCTGTCAGGAGCGCAAATGGAGCTTTGTCACCGATGAGCATATTCGTTATGTGGTGGCCCGTTCGGACAAGCAGCGCTTCGAGATTATGGGTGACCGGATTCGCGCACGATATGGACATAGCCGCCCGGCTATTCATTATGAAGCTTCTGTACCGCCTGATGTGCTGTATCATGGTACGTCGATACAAGCATGGACGATTATTGAAAAAGAAGGACTGCGTCCAATGGGTAGAAGATATGTACATTTATCCGAGAAGACCGACTTCGCCGAATTGGCCGGAAAACGAAAAGGCAAGCTGGTTCTGCTGAAAATCAATACGGCAGCAGCGGTAGATCATATTATGTTTTATAATGCAGGTCATGGGGTCTGGCTGTGTGATCACATACCAGCAGAATGTATCAGTATGTTATAAAAAGAAAAGCAGCGCTGGATCAATCAGCGTCTGCTTTTTTTTATGGATACTCCTGTATGGATAGCACAAATTGTCAATCAGAGTAGATGCTGCCGGATTAGTTTTGACCCAATTGAAAAGCTTCAGCCAGCAGACGATAAGAGCGAATACGTGCTTCATTATCATGAATAGCCGATACGATCAGCAGCTCATCTGTCTGATAATCAGCAGCAAAACGAAGCAGTTTCTCGCGAACCTGATCTGGTGTACCCACTACGCGGAAGCGGCGGGTATCTTCGATATGTGATTTTTCGGTACGGGTGTACGGATATTCTGCTGCCGTCTTGGCAGAAGGCAGATAGGGCATAGGACGATTCTCGCGCAGCATCAGGAAGTAAAGATCATTACTGCGCATATGATACTCGGCTTCTTCTTCAGTATCTGCACAAGAGACGGTAATCGCTGCCAGTGACTTGGGCGCGGAAGCCATAACAGACGGCTGGAAATTCTCTTTGTAATGTGCAACGGCTTCTTCACCGCCAGCCGTACCAAAAAACTGGGCAAATGCATAGGAAGCACCGGTCATCGCTGCCAATTCTGCTGTACCGCCACTTGATCCAAGCAACCACAGTTCCGGAATCGTGGAAATACTCGGTTCAGCAATCAATCCGGCAAAACGGTGATCCGAAGGTGTAGCATCATTCAGATAACCGATTAGATCGACAATCTGCTGTGGATAACGGTCTGAGCTGTGCATAGAAGGGAATTTGCCTTCCTGCAGCGCACGTGTAGCAAGCGGCATACCGCCGGGTGCGCGTCCAACACCCAGATCGATCCGATTAGGATAGAGTGCTTCGAGCAGACGGAAATTCTCGGCGACTTTGTAGGCGCTGTAATGAGGCAGCATAATCCCCCCGGAGCCGACACGAATACGCTTGGTCTGGGAAGCCACATGAGCGATCATAATCTCCGGACTGGAATGAGCCAGGCTGGGAGAAGCATGATGCTCCGACATCCAGAAACGGGAATACCCCAATTCATCTGCCGCCTGGGCAAGTTGGAGTGTATTGGAAAGGGCATTGGTAGCGTTATGTCCTTCATTAATATGAGACTGGTCAAGCACGCCTAACTTCAACATGAATGTTCACCTCGATTTGTATTTGGACCATGCTACTGGAATGGAAATTCTAATAAAAGACAGCCAGCAGCATGGTTGCGAGCAGGTCATATGATTACATCAAACTCGATGTTTCGTAACTTTTTAATACTATGTTACTTTAATAGCGTAACTAATAGTATAGTGCATTTAAATGAAAAATACAAAGTGTGTCTCTAATTATTATTTGTCGATGATATGATTCTGAAGCTTGTCCTCTATACCGAATAGATTATAAAAAAAGCCAGCTATCCCATTCAGCGGGAAGCTGGCTTTTTTATCTATCTTTCTGGATAAAGACCATTTAGAACAAAATATCTGTACAGATAATCTATTCCAGATTGGCGTGGTTGGTAAACATCGCTGCCGAGTCACCGCCACGTTTTTCCATCAGACGCAGCATAATACCATCGAACAACAACAGTACAGTCTGCTCAAACAGCGACCCCATCGGCTGCACTGTCTCATAACTTCCCTGATCCGCCGGATCTTTGGGGGAGCCAGGTACCTGTACAACCAGATCAGCCAATTTACCGATCGAGGAATCGGGGAAAATAGTAACTGCAGCGAGCTGCACATTTTCTTTGCCGGCTTTTTGAGCCATAATATGAAGTCCCTGTGTCTCACCCGAACCGGAAGCGATGATCAATAGATCACCTTTACCTGCTCGCGGAGTCACGGTCTCGCCAACTACATAAGCATCGAGTCCCAGCTGCATGAGACGCATCGCCAGAGCTTTGGCCATCAAGCCTGAACGTCCGGCACCTGCAGTGAATATTTTGCGGGCATTCAGAATCTGCTCTGTCAGCTGTTCCACCTGATCGGCCGGAATGGCTGACAGTGTACCCTGCAGCTCCTGAATAATCCGTTCAAAATGCCCGGAAATGCCAGTCAGTGTACTCATCTAATTACGCCTGAGCGATCAGTTCGCGGATCTGGGAAGCTGCTGCCGCTTTGTCATCCTGGCTGGTGATGCCACCGCCAACGATAACCAGATCAGGGTTGGCTTTGATTACTTCCGGCATAGTTGCCAGTTTGATACCGCCAGCTACTGCTGTTTTTGCTGTTTTAACAACGCTTTTGATTGTTGCCAGATCTTCGAAAGGATTCTGTCCGGCAGCTTGACCATCATAGCCAGTGTGTACGCAGATATAGTCTACGCCCAGCTCGTCCAGTTCTTTGGCACGACTAGCGATATCTTTAACGTTGATCATATCAACCAGTACTTTACGTCCCTGTTTTTTGGCTTCATCTACACAGCCTTTGATTGTCAGGTCGTTACTTGCGCCCAGTACAGTAATAATGTCAGCACCAGCTTCAGATGCTTTCATGATTTCATAACCACCGGCATCCATGATTTTCAGGTCAGCCAGTACTTTCAGATTAGGGAAAGCTTCTTTCATAGCTTTGACTGCATGCAGTCCTTCGTTAATAACGATTGGTGTACCGATTTCTACGATATCGATAAAAGGTTCCACTTCCTTAACAAGTGCGATACCTTCCGGGATATTTACAAGATCCAAAGCGAGTTGAAGTTCCATAAGATCAAATTCCTCCTGTAAGATGCCATATTGGCATGAATTAGTATAGTAGTGCGATGCGAACAATAGGAATTAAATGCAGAGCACACTTGTGTGATTTTCTGTCTGTACCTGTTGCGTTCGCTGTAGTGCTAGTATAAAGTAAAATACATGACTTTTGTAAGTACGCACTTTTTTTTTACATAGTGTCTAAAAGTATACTATGGAGAATGAAAGCAGTTGGAACGATATAAAGAGTAGCTGTATATCCCAGAATCCATGGAGGAATGAATAAATGCGTGAGCGTATTTTTAACTGTGAAAAAGAACTGACCTTATCGGTCATTGGCGGCAAATGGAAAATGCTGATTCTGTGGCATCTTGGCAAAACAGGAACCAAACGTTTTGGTGAATTGAAGTCGCTCATACCTGGTATTACTCAGCGGATGCTGGTCAGCCAGCTGCGTGAACTGGAAGAAGATCTGATCGTTCACCGTGAAGTCTATCCGGTTGTGCCTCCCAAAGTAGAATATTCCCTGACCGAAGTTGGAGAGAGCCTGATGCCGATTCTGGATGCGATGTACAATTGGGGCAAAAACTATATGGAAGTAGCTGAAATTGCACCGGTAGAGATCAAACCGGTATCCTGGAATTAAACGGAAAATAGACCGAATTACAAATAAAAGTGTAAGAACCCCTTGTTTACGGTTATAGATACAGAGAGCCAGATGAACAAGGAGGATACTATAATGAATATTGCAGTTATCGGAGCTAATGGACAGATCGGCAAAATCCTAACACAAAAGCTGGTTGATACCGGTGAACATCAGGTCACGGCAGTGATCCGCAAGCCGGAACAGGCAGCTACATTTGAACAAATGGGTGCCAAAACCGCGATTGGCAATCTGGAAGGCACTGTAGATGAACTGGCGAAGGTTATTAATGGCGCAGATGCCGTTGTATTTGCTGCCGGGTCAGGTGGCAGCACCGGAGATGACAAGACATTGCTGATTGATC
This sequence comes from Paenibacillus shenyangensis, assembly GCF_000346635.1. NCBI lineage: Bacteria > Bacillati > Bacillota > Bacilli > Caryophanales > Paenibacillaceae > Paenibacillus > Paenibacillus shenyangensis. The sequence goes on along the minus strand of NZ_AOIG01000030.1, from coordinate 84,285 downwards.
TGGATGGAGCAGTGAAAAGTATGGAAGCTGCTGAGCAGTCAGGCACCAAACGCTTTGTACTCATCAGCGCAATGTTCGCTTATGATCGCAGCAAATGGTCAGAATCGATCAAGCCATACTATGTTGCCAAGCATTATGCTGATCGGATGCTGGAAGCCAGTTCGCTGGATTACACGATTATCCGTCCAGGTGGCCTGTTGAATGATCCGGGTACCGGTCAGATCGAAATCGGGGAGCAGCTGAGCGAAGGCGGCAGTATTCCACGTGAAGATGTGGCAGAAGTTATAGCTCATGTACTGGATCAACAGCATACGTATCGCAAAGGGTATGATGTTATTTCAGGCAAGCAGTCTATTGCTCAGGCTGTACAATCGCTAGCCAACTAATGACTGAATATCATAGATGCTTGACGATATAAGGTATACAGAATGATTAGCAAAAAACCGGGTGCTCCAGGCACCCGGTTTTTTGCTATGATTTTATTATTTGTTTTTCCCTTCAGGATGGTTGGCATCCCATTCTTCTGCTTTGGATGTACCGATTGCGATTGCACGTCCTTCATCATATCCTTCATCCAGCAACGCATTAGCAATCTCGACGGCTTTCTCACGTACACGTTCATCCAGATTTTTCATAGAGGTAGGGTAATCTTTTTTGGTCCATGGCATAAGTATCGCTCCTTTGATAGATCATGATAGGGTAACTCGTACAGATGATCTGTAGGCACACTTTGTCGCAGGTCTCTGTATACCATGTACCCTTACAGACCGAGCGGCGAAACGTAGATTGGCTCTGGGCCATAGATGTCTGCAAAGTGGAGAATGTTCAAAGTTCAAACGAAAGATGCAATCCCGGAAATGCATTAAGGAATCAAAGCGATCGTGAACAGACAGTATATGAAACAACCATAAGTAGAGTATCCCTACACAAAAAAAGAACCACTCCTGCCGTATAAGGTGAAGGAGTGGTTCCTGTAGTCACATTAGTAATATCAAGTAATTTCTACATAATATCTGAATATACAATGAAGCCGTGTTACTCTGAGCCTTGCTTTATATGATCATGTAAACAATCATTTATCATCTGCAAGGTATCGGCCAGCACTGTTACTGGAACAGTACGTTGTACTCGCCATAACCTTCTTCTTCCAGCTGCTCTCTCGGTACAAAGCGCAGAGCCGCTGAGTTAATGCAGTAGCGCAGTCCATTTGGACCCGGCCCGTCATCGAAAACATGACCGAGATGGGAGTCGGCTTCACGGCTGCGTACTTCGGTACGAACCATAAAGTGACTGGCGTCCATATTTTCTTTTACGTGATAATCGCGGATCGGACGGGTGAAGCTTGGCCAGCCGCAGCCGGAATCGTATTTGTCTGTCGAACTGAACAGCGGCTCACCGGATACGATATCCACGTAGATACCATCTCCATGATGATCCCAGAATTCATTATGAAAAGCAGGCTCGGTACCATTTTGCTGGGTAACCTTGTACTGCATCTCGCTCAGACGATTTTTGAGATCGGATTTGTCAATCCGGTTGGACCAGTGTTGCTCAATAAAAGCATCCCGTCCGGAACCTTTACGGTAACGTTTGTAATGACCGGTATTCTTCTTGTGATAATCCTGATGGTAAGTCTCGGCTTCATAAAAAGTCTGCGCAGGTGTAATCTCGGTTACGATCGGCTTGTCAAAGCGGCCGCTGGCCTGCAGTTCCTGCTTGGATGCTTCAGCCAGTTCACGCTGATGCTCATTATGATAGAAAATGCCCGTGCGATACGAAGAACCGCGGTCGTAGAATTGTCCACCTGCATCTGTTGGGTCAATTTGCTGCCAGAACAGTTCCAGTAGTTTCTCGTATGGGAAAATAGCCGGATCAAACACGATCTGTACAGCTTCTGCATGACCGGTTGTTTCTTTGCATACTTCTTCATAGGTCGGGTTCTCGGTATGTCCACCTGTATAACCGGAACGAATACTAATGATACCTGGCAATTCTTCAAAAGGAGTTACCATGCACCAGAAACATCCACCTGCAAAAGTTGCTTTTTCGTATTGGGATTCACTCATTATATGATTCACTCCATTCTTGAGAGATAGGTAAAAATAAGATGGTTTGACGTATAAAATTTAATTTGTGAATGGTTCAATAAAATTTTATACAATTATAATTATAAACCATTTACTATAATAAAACCAAAAATCACTTACTTTAAATCAAAATGATCAAAATTAATAATATGGTAGAACATATATATTCAATATCGTTATAGCCAATATGATGACATTGTTGTATAATCATGTTATTGTTCTGAGATAGTTTCCAAAGGGGAGTAGCTTCCTACGATAAAGCCGTCATTACGGGATTAAGTCCCCGGCTTTATTGGCAGCAGATTATAACGCTGTTAGCGAGACCTTTGCCTAATTATGTAATTGGGTGAGGTCTTTTTTGATGCTTGCATCGCCATCACCCAATTACGGTGGTGGCGTTTTTTGATGTCTGGAATCTGCCTTAAGACTTTAATTCCGGCTGAAGCCGAAAGCAAAAGGGGATTGAATGTATGGAGTTATTTACAGTGGAGTTCTGGATAGCCCTGGCGTCGATTATTATGATTGACCTTGTACTCGCTGGTGACAATGCAATTGTTATCGGGATGGCTGCTCGTAATATTCCCAAGGAAAATCAGAAAAAGGTAATTATCTGGGGAACGGTCGGCGCGTTTGTTATTCGGGCAATTGCCACCTTGCTGGTTGTGTATTTGCTGAATATTACCGGTCTACGTCTGATTGGTGGGCTCGCATTGGTGTACATCGCCTACAAACTGCTGGTCGAGGAGAAAGAAGAAGATAATATCTCGGCGAGCAGCCAGATGTGGGCGGCAATCCGTACTATTATTATCGCAGATGCTATGATGGGACTGGATAATGTATTGGCAGTTGCCGGTGCAGCACATGGCGACTTCCCACTGGTAGTTGTAGGTTTGGCGATCTCTATTCCGATTATGGTCTGGTGCAGTACGTTGATCCTCAAGCTGATTGAGCGTTTTCCATGGATCATTGCGCTCGGATCTGCTATTCTGGCCTGGACGGCAGCCAAAATGATTATCGAAGAACCGCTGATCAAGGCATATTTTGAAAATGGCTTTATCAAATACGGATTTGAACTGATTGTTATTGTTCTGGTTGTTCTGATCGGGCTTAAAGTTAAGAAAAAAAATGCCGATGCCAAAGCAGCCAAAGAAATTACTTTGTAAGTAGCGTTTACGGTTTTGATCTCATTATAATTTACAATAAAGAGTTGGTTAAACAAGTCGCTGATTGAATGATACTGATTTTGATGATTTATTGCCTTCGAGTACTGTACCATCCAGTATTGGCACATAGATCAGAAAAGATCCTGTCTTTATTCAGCGGCTTTTTGCTGCGCGATTTTATTTGTGTACTATTTGTATATCAAAAATAGGAATGAACTTAAACAGCAGAGACTGGCACGCTTCCTGCATCTTATGTTTATATAGAAGAGAAGACTCGGCAGTATACACGTTAATATGGATACCTCATTTCAGATAGAAGGAGAATGTACCCTAATGATAAGTGAAAGCCAAGTAGAACATCGTCAACGAGTGGCTCTGATCGGAATCGGTGGAATTGCGCAAAAAGTATATCTCCCGCTATTATCCAGTCATCCACAGGTAGAACTGGTCGGTGTAGTCAGTCGTTCGGAAGCTACCGTGCATCAGACCATGCAGACCTATCGTCTGGCAAAAGGAAGTATTCGCTCAGAAGATATTGCAGATTGGGATGTAGATGCAGTATTCGTACATAGCCCGACACCAACGCATTATGATATCGTTACCAAATGTCTGGAGCAGGGACTGCCGGTCTATGTAGACAAGCCTTTGTCTTATTCAATGGAAGAATCACGCCGAATGGCCGCATTAGCAGAGGAACGTGGATTGCTGCTGGCAGTCGGCTTCAATCGCAGGTTTGCTCCACTGTATACCCAAGCACGATCCTGGCTTGAGGCAGCAGGGGGCTGGGAACTCTGTGAATCTGTCAAACATCGTACCTCCATGCAGAACTCTTCTGCACGCGAGACAGTATATGATGATCTGATTCATATGCTGGATCTGCTGCTGTGGCTGGGTAACGATGATTATGAGTTGCTGTCGAATCAGCTAAATCAGCAGGGAAATGGCGCAATGCTGCATGCATCCGGTATGCTCTCTCTCGGCGCTCAGCGTTATGCAAGTTACAGCATGGCACGCAGCGCCGGAACCGATTTGGAGAAATTATCGCTGCATGGCAGTGGACGTTCGGCAGAAGTAATCAATATGGAGAGCCTTTATCTATATGAAAAAGGTCAATTGCCGCAGTCCGGTAGTTTTGGGAGTTGGGATACCATTTTGCAGCGGCGTGGTTTTGCAGGTGTAGTAGACCATTTCCTGAATCATCTTCAGACTCCCGGGGATTGCAGTATTCGGGCGGATCAGGTGCTGAAGACACATATGCTGGCTCAGCAGTTGACAGCCGGATTATAATATTCAAGTTAGGATAGACTGGATAAGCTGAATAAATATTATCTACAGCATTATTAAGTGAAGGAGGTACTTCAATGGATGATTATGAATTTATGACGCGGGAAGAGCAAATGAAGAAGCGTGAAGAGCAGGTGCTGGAGAGTTATCGTCAGGATGAAGACATGATGATTCTTGTATTCACCCAGTGGTGTGTAAATAATGGATTTGATGCCAAAGATCTGTACCAGCGCGCGTATCCGGATCAAGTGGATAATCCGCGTCTGGAACAGGGGATTCGGCTGACCGTACCCAAAGAAGAAGCAGGCGATATTCCAAATGACACCCTATTTGGTGTGTTATCTGTATACGGCAATGAGGATTTGGCTTTTGTGATTAGCGAGGCACTCGAAGATCAGGAAGCTATCCGCAGAAGACAAAACGAAGAGTAGATGTTTTTTTAACACTGTTATATAGCAGCTTTTGTTAATTGAAGATGATACGATTTCGTTTTGACAAAAAATCATGCACCGTGCGTATTCTTGATAGCTGTATAATAAATATTCATACAATCAGAATAACCCGGCGAGTCGATTCACATCGTGAACATGGCTGCTGGGATTTTTTGTATATCCACTGAATACAGAAGACATAAATAACCACAAATTTCGGAAATGCATAAATTCAAGCTTTGTACACTATACTTTTATCATGATTGGATATCCATACTAATTTATTTAAAAATTTATTATTTAAAAAATTATATATAATTGCGAATAACAACTTGGCAACCGATTAGGGATGTGGTTTAATGATAAATATTACGAATAAAAAAATGTAGATAAATGTAGAATGTTGATATTGGAGGAGAAACAAGATGATGAAAGCTACCGGTATTGTAAGAAAAGTGGATGAATTGGGAAGAGTGGTTATTCCGATCGAATTGCGTCGTATTATGAATATTGATGTAAAAGATGGATTGGAGATTTTTGTGGATAGTGACCGTATTATTTTGAGAAAATACGAGCCTTCCTGCATTTTTACAGGAGAAACCGAAGATCTGGTGTATTTCAAAGGCAAACTGATCAGCCGTAATATTATTAATGAACTGACCGAACTGCATGCTGCCAAAAAGAACTAAGTTAAAAAACCATACGTTTTGATATCGGATAGCATAGATGTCATCTATATAATAAAGAGGGGCTGCAGCTGGCAGCCCTTTTTTTAATTTAATAAGCATATAGGGGATTCATGTGTATGTTTACGTAATGTGCTCCCGTTTGGAAATGCGGAATTCCTTGGGTGACATTCCAAATTTGGAACGGAATACACGGTGAAAATAAGTATAGTTGGCGAATCCTGACGATTCTGCTACTTCTTCGAGTGGCATAGGGCTAAACATGATGCGCTCCTGAGCCATATTTAGCCTGACTTCCAGCGCGTACTGCATGATCGTCGTATCAAAAGCTTCTTTGAACAGATGGACGGCTCTCGACACACTGATACCAATATGCAGCGCAATATCCTCTAATTTAAAGGTAGACGAGGCATTTTCTTCAATGTAATTTTTGATCTGATATGCCAGATAAGTTTTGGGTCCGCCAGTAGGTTGCTCTGATAAATAGCGGTCTACAGACATGCAAAGAATTTTCATATAATGAGAGAGAATCTCGGGATACGGATTGTCCATCCGTCGTTTCTCCATAGAAATCTGGCGCATCAGATCCATAATATTATCCGTCAGCGGAATCTTGACTCGTGCAGGACGCTTGCGCTGCTGCCACCATTCATCTGCCCATTCTCCGCCGAAAAAGATATGGTAATCGCCACTTTCTACAATTGATTTGCCTGTAGAAGCGGGTGTGTAATCAATTCGCAGTTCATAAGGCTGATCTGGAGCATAGATATGAAGATCGCCTACTTCTACATTTACCAGTTGACCATTTTGACGCAGTTGGCAGCTGCCTTCGGTTTGAAAGCGAAACAGATAGTTCTGTATTCCCTGAGGCTCGTGCATATGAAAAGGTTTCCGGTGAAAGGAATATCCGGCTGTGAATACTTTACATTCTTTTCCATGTCCATCCATTAAATGATCCTCATTTCAGCAACAAATTTAAATTTTGACCAAATAGTTCATGTTTCGATCATATTATTCATTTTAATTGATGCCGTTTAGTAATACTATGGTAACGAGCTTAAAAACACCATCTTTTCGATGTGATACACAAACGGACAATGGTATGGATAAGTCCAAGTATACATAAGGGTTTATCATACATTGCGCAAAACAGAGGAGGATTACCTGTGAAGCGAATGAAAGCCGGATTAGTCGGATGCGGTAACATAAGTGCTATTTATTTCAAAAATCTCAAATCCAGTCCGGTTGTCGAAATTGTGGCATGCGCTGACATGGTGATTGAAAAAGCCAAAGAGCGGGCTGAAGAGTTTGGTATTGTAAACGTCTTCACTCCAGAAGAATTGATGCAGCAGGAAGATATCGAATTGATTATTAACCTGACCATTCCTGCAGCACATGCGAGTGTAAATCAGGCAGCGCTGGCTGCAGGCAAGCATGTATATGCCGAGAAACCATTCGCTGTATCGCTTGACGATGGGCGGCGTACACTGGAGAAAGCCAAGGAAGCAGGCAAGCGGGTGGGCAGTGCACCGGATACTTTTCTTGGAGCCGGTATTGAGACTGCACGTCATGCAATTGAAAGTGGTCTGATCGGACGTCCGATTGCAGCTTCTGCCTTTATGATGGGAGCAGGCCCGGAATCATGGCACCCGGACCCGGAATTCTTTTACGCCCAGGGTGGCGGACCGATGTTCGACATGGGACCTTATTATTTGACAGCGCTCGCAAGCCTGCTTGGTTCAATGACAAGAGTTAGCTCTTCTGCGGGAATTCAGATGCCGGATCGTGTCGTACACAGCGGGCCAAAAGCGGGTACACCGATTCGTGTACAGACGCCAACACATCTGGCAGGAACCGTTGATTTTGAAAATGGTGCAATTGCTACGATGGTAACAAGTTTTGATATTCCAGGAGGCTCGCAGCTGCCGCGTATGGAGATTTATGGTACCGCGGGAACACTGGATATTCCGGATCCCAACTTTTTTGATGGAGATGTTCGTCTGAGACGAGCAGGTTCGGACGAATACGAAACGTTGCCGCCGGTATTTGAACCGGTCAATAATGATCGTGGTAAAGGGGTTAATGAGATGGTACAGGCGATTCAAGAGAATCGTCCGCATCGTGCGAGCGGTGAACTGGCCTATCATGTACTTGAAGTGATGCATGCCTTCCAGCGTTCTTCTCTTGAAGGCAAACATGTAATCATTCAGAGTCGTGCAGGTTATCGTCAGGGTAGCAGCGATCAGTAAGTTACTGCTGCACATTCATTGATCACCAGGCTTGAAGGTTACGAATACGATTTATAACGACAACCAGATATCACATCATTAGCTGTAATTTATGAGTACAAACTACCCTACAGGAGTGATTGAAGCTATGTTAAAAGTCGGATTGCAATTATACACAGTACGCGAAGATCTGGAACGCGATTTTGAAGGAACTATTGAAAAAGTAGCTGCTCTGGGCTATCAGGGTGTAGAATTTGCTGGATACTATGGCAGAACAGCAGAACAGGTCAAAGCACTGCTGGACAAACACAATCTGGAAGTTGTAGGTGCGCATACGCCGTACGTGGATTTGCTGGAAGATGCACAGTCCCTGATTGATTTTAACAAAGCTATCGGAAATCGTTATATTATTGTTCCTTATCTGGCAGAGGAGCAGCGTAGCAACTGGCCGGAGATTTTCGAAAATCTGCGTAAACTGGGTGAAATTTGCAATAAAAATGATGTGGTATTGCTGTATCACAATCATGATTTTGAATTTACTGAAAAAATTGGCGGACGTACCGTACTTGATGCCATGTACGAAGAGATTCCTGCCGACCTGATTCAGGTAGAGCTGGACAGTGCATGGGTAGAATACAGCGGTCATGACGCGGTTGAATATATTAATAAATATGCGGGTAGACTGCCGATCGTGCACTGGAAAGACTTCAAGCGTACCGATGATGGTATCCAAATGATGGAACTGGGTGAAGGCGAAGCGCCTGTAGCACGTATTGGAGATGCAGCAGATAAAGCAGGAGCAGAATGGATCGTAGTGGAGCAGGATAACAGCCTGCAGGCACCTATGCAAAGTATTGAACAAAGCATGAACTGGGTGAAAAGCTATGGCGCCAAGGGAGGCGTCGTGAATGTCTGATCGTGCACTCAATATTGGTATTATCGGCTGCGGAGGGATTGCCCAGAACAAGCATCTGCCGAGCCTGTCCAAGCAGCCACTGGCTAGAATCGTTGCCTTCTGTGACATTGTGGAAGAACGTGCTTCGGAAGCAGCCGAGCAGTACGGTAGCGAAAATGCCAAAGTATATACTGATTACAAGCAGCTTTTGGAAGATGAGAGTATCGATGTTATTCATGTCTGCACACCCAATGATTCTCATGCGGTGATTACAGTAGATGCACTCGAAGCCGGCAAGCATGTGATGTGCGAGAAACCGATGGCCAAGTCAACGGCTGAAGCTCGCACCATGATAGAAGCCGCAGAGCGTACAGGCAAGAAATTGTCCATCGCCTATCAGAATCGTTTCCGTGATGATACTCTTTATCTCAAACAAATGGTCGAGCAAGGTGATCTGGGCGATGTGTATTATGGTAAAGCACTCGCACTTCGCCGCCGTGCAGTTCCTACATGGGGAGTATTCCTTGATGAGGAAAAACAAGGCGGAGGACCACTCATCGATATCGGTACTCATGCACTGGATATGACACTGTGGCTGATGGATAACTACAAACCCAAAAGTGTAATGGGATCAACATTCCATAAGCTGGGTTCCCGTCAAAACGCTGCCAATGCTTTTGGTCCATGGGACCCCGAGCAGTTCAAAGTAGAAGATTCGGCTTTTGGATTTATTACTATGGAAAATGGAGCGGTTATTTCTCTGGAATCCAGTTGGGCAATCAATCTGCGCAAGTTCGCCGAAGCACAGAGCATACTGTGTGGTACGGAGGGCGGAGCCGATATGACAGATGGACTACATATCAACGGCGAGAAAAATAGCCGGCTGTATGACAGCAAAATTGATATGGGCTCCGGCGGAGTAGCTTTTTATTCCGGGGGTTCCGAAAACGAATCAGACCGTGAAGCGAGAATGTGGCTGGAAGCTATTGTAGAAGACAAGGAGCCTCTGGTAAAACCGGAACAGGCTCTGGTCGTGACACAGATTCTCGAAGCGATCTATGAATCGGCTCGTACGGGCAAAGCCGTTTATCTGGAATCCTGAATATAGCAGGAAATATGGATGTTCTAGCCATTTAGGGTAAATTTTATTTAAAAACTTCGCCAAAAAGCAAACTTTTCACCTTTACTTTACGTATTAATAGATATAGAATCTTCGCGGCAGCAAATATTGCATTATATTCACCTTACCACTAAAAACAGTTGAACCAGGAGGATGAACGAATGAAATTAGGCGTATTTATGGTATTGCTTAACAATATGGGCTTCGAGGAGGCGCTGGACTATGTAGCTGCAAAAGGTGTCAAGGCAGTCGAGATCGGTACCGGTGGTAATCCGGGTAACGTACACTGCAACACCGATGAGCTGCTGGCTGATAATGGCAAGCTCAAAGCATTCAAACAGGCGATTGATTCGCGCGGTCTGATCATTAGCGCACTGAGCTGTCATGATAATCCGCTTCATCCGCAAAAAGCGATTGCCAAAGAAGCACATGATTCTTTCATCAAATCCGTACAATTGGCCGAGAAGCTGGAAGTACCGGTCGTTAATACATTTTCCGGATGTCCGGGTGAGAGTGATGATGCCAAATATCCCAACTGGCCTGTAGCACCATGGCCAAATGATTACCGTGAACTGCTGGATTGGCAGTGGAACGAGAAAATTATTCCTTACTGGACAGAGACAGGCAAGTTCGCTGAACAGCACAACGTCAAAGTCGGTCTGGAACTGCATGGTGGATTCTCCGTTCATACACCGGGTACGCTGCTGCGTCTGCGAGAAGCAGCTGGTGAAGTGATTGGAGCCAACCTTGACCCGAGTCATATGTGGTGGCAAGGCATCGATCCGGTAGCCGCAATAAAAATTTTGGGGAAAAATGGCGCAATTCATCACTTTCATGCTAAAGATACGCTTACAGATACCGATAATATGAATATGAACGGTGTAACGGACATGCACTCCTACGCTGAGATGCAAGATCGTGCATGGCAATTCCGCACCGTAGGTTATGGCCACGATGTAAAAACGTGGGCTGATATCGTCAGTGCATTAAGATTAGTTGGATATGACTACGTCGTTAGTATAGAGCATGAAGACGGACTGATGTCCGTAAATGAGGGTTTCACTAAAGCCGTCCATAACTTGCAGCAGGTGATGATCGAAGAAGAACTTGGCGAGATGTGGTGGGTCTAACAACAGGGAGGCAATAATAGTATGATTAACGTAACAGTCTGGAATGAGTTTGTACATGAGCAAATCCGCGACGACGTCAAAGCTGTATACCCGGATGGAATTCACAAAGTACTTGCAGACGGATTGACCAAAGAAGGGTTCGCCTGCCGCACAGCAACACTGGATCAGGATGAGCATGGTCTGACAGAATCCGTTCTGAACTCTACCGATGTTATGCTGTGGTGGGGACACACTGCACACGACCTCGTTGATGATGATATTGCTGAAGCCGTTGTAAGACGTGTTCAGGAAGGCATGGGATTGATCGTGCTGCACTCCGGACACTTCTCCAAACCGTTCAAGCAATTGATGGGTACCAGCTGCGATCTGAAATGGCGTGTCGCAGACGAACAGGAAATTCTGTGGTGTGTTAACCCGAATCATCCGATCTCGCAGGGTGTCAATCCATCGATCACACTGGATAAAGAGGAAATGTACGGCGAGTTCTTCGATGTACCGGCTCCGGATGAGCTGGTATACCTGAGTAACTTTGAAGGTGGCGAAGTATTCCGCAGCGGTTGTACCTACCGTCGTGGTCATGGTAAAATCTTCTACTTCCGCCCAGGCCATGAGACGTATCCTACGTACTACAACCAGGATATTATGCATATCATCTCCAATGCAGTACGCTGGGCACAACCAGCAGAAAATGCCCGTCCTGCATTTGGACGGACTGAGCCAAAACGTACGATCGGTGGTAAAGTACTGGTATAAGTATTTCATAACTATCCAGCCAAAGCATTTTCAGCATAATAGACAGGCTGAATACGTTCTTCGGTCAACCGAAGAGATTTAATCATACTCCAGCAACCTTGTTGATTGTATCCCATTGTACACGATTGCCGGTAAGCCTTGCTTGTATGTTGAAATTCAAACCATAGCAATAACACAGAGTACGTCCGCAGAAGAATAGCGGACGTACTTTTTGCGTAAGCAGATTGCAAAAAATTGGGTAAATAAAATATGTATACAAATTAGCCTTTAACTTGTTAGACGCGATGTTCAACGAAAAAGATTTTTTGCAAAGTGAAATATTATACAAATTATCCGGTAAATGGGGTGTGGATATGTTAAATCACAATGAGTCAGACACGCATATCGGACCTGCACCGCTATCTCCGGAACTGGTTCATGCCTGCCTGGAGAGAGTCAAAGATCTGAGATTGGAAGGATTCCTGACCGGATTTGGTAAATGGCCTGGCAGATTGATGATGGTAGGAGAAGCACCGGGAGCGACAGAAGTGCAGAATGGACGACCTTTTTCCGGTCAGGCAGGCAAGGTGCTGGATGGTTATCTCGATGCACTGGAGATTACAAGAGACGATTTGTACATTACCAGTTCGGTACGCAGCCGTCCGTATAAGGATAAACCCGTCAAAGGAAATCCAGATCGTCTCAGCCGTTCCAATCGAACACCGACCCGGGCAGAAGTACTGGCCTTTGCTCCAATTCTTGATCAGGAAATTACTATTGTACAGCCGGAGATTCTGATTACACTGGGAAATATTGGTCTGCAGCGGCTGCTGGGAGATGGATATACCATTACTGCTGTACATGGACAGCCGATTTACAGCAAGATTCAGCAAGTGGAAAGAGATTATCCCGAGAAAGGATATTTTTGGTCCGAACAAGAATATTGTATTTTTCCTATGTATCATCCGGCGGCTGTGCTGTATAATAGATCATTGACCGATGTTATTGACGGTGATCTCAAGCAGCTGCGTGAACTGATTAGTCAAAAATCGCAGATAGCTGAACATCAGTGATGATCATAATGTTTTCGTTTTCTTATTAGGTAAAATGTGTTAAAATATATATGCTAACTAATTGTAAGCTTACATCGAATTTATATATATACAAAGCTTACGACAACCCATTATTGTGCTATGGACGGATGAAGAGGTGAAAAGACATGGAACAGCATCAATTGGGATTATGCCCTCGCTTTGAGACCGCTTTTTCTTTTCTCGGAAAAAGATGGAATGGTCTGATTATTCAGTCTCTGATGAGCGGACCAAAACGTTTTAAGGATATCTCGAATCTTATTCCGATGATGAGCGATAAAATGCTTTCGGAGCGAATGAAGGATCTGGAGGGAAGCGGTATTTTGACTCGCCAGGTATATCCGGAGACACCGGTACGAATTGAGTATGAACTGACTGACAAAGGTCGGGCGCTTCAACCCGTTATGGAACAAATCCAGAATTGGGCAGAGCAGTGGGTGGATTAATACTTTACACCTCCATCCGGGCCGGCAGACGCTGTCTCAATTAAAAAGCTTTCCGCTTGGTATTTATCAGCGGAAAGCTTTTTTGCATGTACCTTGTTATATAGTTATTCGCGCAATTGGTCAACGCCGGGGAGAGAAGTCGGCGTAATCAGATCCGGCATATTTCTCGTGGGCAGAGTTCACAGTGACATACTTCCTGCAGAGCTTCCATATCATGAATAATGATCATGCCATGCTCATATTCAATCACGTCTTTTTTGCGCAGATCACTGAGCATACGGTTAACACTTTCACGCGTAGCACCGATCATATTGGATAGATCCGTATGGGTGATTTTTTTGTTGATCAGGATCGATCCGTCTTCATTGTAATCTTCGCCGTACGTATTGCTGAGACGAATCAGAGTCGAGCAGAGGGCCCCTGGTTTGCCATACAGCATAAGGTCACGGACTTTGGTCTGGGTTAGGCGATGATGCGTACCCATCCATTTCATAAAGTCGATAGCAAAGTCACAGTGCTGGCAGATAATCATCTCCAGATCTTTATGTTCGATAACTGCCACTTCTGTATCTTCAAGTGTCTCTGCTGTGAATCCGAGCCGCGTACCGGAGAACGGATCAGCCTGTCCGATCATGTCACCAGACTGATACATATATAGAATAAGTTCTTTACCTTCATCGGTTGATTTGGTCAATTTCACACGTCCACTTTTGATAAAGTAGAGCTTGTCGGACAGATCGCCTTCCCAAAATAGGTGCGACCCCGAAGGAATGCTGCGCTCTGTCGCATAAGCCAGCATACGCTCCATATTAATATCCGAAAAACACGATGTGTTTCCTTCGACGTTGTTGTTCATGATCTCTGCAAATTTATTCATGTTCGTCCTCCCCTTCATCTCCCAATTATACGCGAAAATAATCGGATTGCATCATGTTTTAAGGAAAAATTTACTAAATTAAATTGAATTTATATTCCTTTAAATTAATGCTTCTAATAGTATGGTCATCATTGTTTTTAAATTTAAACTTTGTGATTATTTTCACTTATATTATAACGCGAGTTAGTTCAAAATGCAAAAAGAAAAAAGAAGATGATTAAGTTTTTAAAAATAAAAATTGATTGTGAAAAAAATCACATTATGATTTATATCTCTATGCTATGATCAGTGCGTAGACAGAAAGCACCACACATTCTGAGGAGGATGAGAGAAATGGCTGTTAAAAATGATGCCACTCGCACCGTAGAAGTTACTGCACAGGAAGAAATTCAAAAAATGATCGACAAAGCAAACAAAGCACAAGCCGCATTTATGAAAATGAATCAGGAACAAATTGATGAAGTTGTACAGGCCATGGCACTTGCCGGACTGGACAAGCACATGTATCTCGCCAAGCTGGCTGTTGAAGAAACAGGCAGAGGGGTATATGAAGACAAAATCACCAAAAACATCTTTGCGACTGAATATATATATCACAGCATCAAAAACGAAAAAACAGTTGGTATCATTGAAGACAATGCATACGACAACTTCCAGAAAATCGCTGAACCGGTTGGCACAATCATGGGGATCACTCCGGTAACCAACCCGACATCAACTACAATGTTCAAAGCGTTGATCGCTATCAAGACACGTAACCCAATTATCTTCGGTTTCCACCCATCTGCACAACAATGCAGTAAGGAAGCTGCAAGAATCCTGCTCGAAGCAGCTGTCAAACATGGTGCTCCTGCAGATTGTATCCAGTGGATCGATAATCCTTCCATGGATAAAACGAATGCATTGATGAATCATCCTGATGTAGCATTGATTCTGGCTACTGGCGGTGGCGCAATGGTCAAAGCAGCTTATAGCTGCGGTAAACCGGCGCTGGGCGTAGGTCCTGGTAACGTACCTGCCTTTATCGAGAAAAGTGCGGATCTCAAACAGGCTGTAACCGACCTGATCCTGTCCAAATCGTTTGATAATGGTATGATCTGCGCATCCGAACAAGCTGTTATCATCGAAGAGCCCGTATTCGAGCAAGTGAAAAAACTGATGATCGACAATGGCTGCTATTTCCTTAATAAAGAAGAAGTTGGCAAACTGACTGCAGGTGCTATGAATGTAGAGAAATGTGCAGTCAACCCGGCAATCGTCGGTCAACCAGCAACCAAAATCGCTGAAATGAGCGGTATCACTGTTCCGGCAGGAACCAAAATCCTGGTTGCCGAACTGGAAGGCGTAGGCACCAAATATCCATTGTCCGCTGAAAAATTAAGTCCTGTACTGGCTTGTTATAAAGTGAAAAATGCAGAGCAAGGTATCGAGCGTGCTGCACAAGTTGTTGAATTCGGCGGTATGGGTCACTCTTCGGCGATCCATTCCAACAATGATGAAGTCATCCAGAAATTCGCAGATCGTCTGCAAACCGGACGTATCATCGTGAATTCTCCTTCGACACATGGCGCTATTGGCGACATTTACAATACGAACCTGCCTTCCCTGACATTGGGCTGCGGATCGTATGGACGTAACTCGACATCTTCCAATGTAACAGCAGTCAATCTGATTAACGTGAAAAGGGTGGCGCGTCGTACCGTGAATATGCAATGGTTCAAGATTCCTTCCAAAGTATACTTTGAAAAAGGTTCGACTCAATATCTGGCTAAAATGCCAAACATCAGCCGTGTTATCATCGTTACTGACCCAATGATGGTACAACTGGGATATGTAGAAAAAGTAGAGCACTATCTGCGTCAACGTCAGACACCGGTAGCAATCGAAGTATTCTCCGACGTAGAGCCGGATCCATCGACGACTACAGTAGAACGCGGTCGCCAAATGATGGAACGCTTCCAGCCTGACTGCATTATCGCACTGGGCGGCGGATCACCAATGGATGCTGCCAAAGGTATGTGGCTGTTCTATGAATACCCTGATGTAGAATTCGATAACCTGAAACAAAAATTCATGGATATCCGCAAACGGATCTACAAATATCCACATCTGGGACAAAAAGCGCAATTTGTTGCTATCCCTACCACTTCGGGTACAGGTTCGGAAGTAACATCGTTCGCGGTTATTACAGACAAAGAAAAAGGCAACACCAAATATCCTCTGGCAGACTATGAACTGACTCCAGACGTAGCGATTGTAGACCCTGAGTTCGTCTACTCCCTGCCACGTGTAGCTGTAGCAGATACCGGTATGGACGTACTGACTCATGCGATTGAAGCGTATGTATCGAATATGGCTAACGACTACACTGATGGTCTGGCGATCAAAGCGATCCAACTGGTATTCCAATACTTGGAGCAATCCGCACTGCAAGGCGACAAACTGGCTCGTGAGAAAATGCATAATGCTTCGACAATCGCCGGTATGGCCTTTGCAAATGCCTTCCTGGGTATTAACCACAGCTTGGCGCACAAATGGGGCGGACAATATCATACTGCACACGGACGTACCAACGCGATCCTGATGCCGCATGTTATTCGCTACAATGCGAAAAAACCAACCAAATTCGCATCGTTCCCTAAATACTCGCACTTCATCGCTGACGAACGTTACGCTGAAATTGCCCGTATCCTGGGACTGCCAGCACGTACTACCGAAGAAGGTGTAACCAGCCTGATCAATGCTATCCGTGATCTGAACCGCAAACTGGGTATCCCTGAATCGTTCGAAGCATTGGGCTTTGATGCCAAAGACTTCGAAGCACATGTCGATTACCTGGCTGATCGCGCATTTGAAGATCAATGTACAACTGCCAATCCTAAAATGCCGCTGGTGACCGAACTGGCTGATGTATACCGCAACGCTTTCTACGGCAAATTTGAGTAAGACCATAGACCAACGCAAGTTGCTTATAAATAGCAGCAAGCCGCTTATAATTGTATAACGTAGTTTATTGATAATCGGGATTGCTTCCACTTAGCTGCTGTACGCAGAGGGTGGGAGCAATTCTTTTATTATTTCGTCTAGTCGCATATCATTGGGCTGCAACTGCAACTGCAACTGCAACTTTTAATGTTGAACTTATAAATAAATGAATGGATGGGTCTGGTTAATGGGAAGGGGAGGTAGCAAGCGCTCCGGTAAGGGAATTCTCCTTCCGGCCTCCGGTTAAGAATGGATATGTCTGAATCACCGCTTGCAGCGGTACATATCCATTCTTAAATATCGGCTTGAAGGAGAATTCCCTTATCTTCGCTGCGAGTAGTCTAGTTTATGAATAGCTGAATTCATTTGCAGCAGTATATGCATTTTCGTGTTGATTAATTCATACCAGAGAGGGGATGATAGATGGAAATTTAGCATGATGAAAATAAAATGATGTCGCACCGTGCACCTTCTAATGATGCAATAAGCACGGAACGGAAGAAAGGAAATAAGAGCAGTGACGACGTTTAAGCCTGAAGATTCACCTTTTTTCTAACATTTCAGAATCTCCAGGCTTAACAGGAGGAGCAGCTCTTGTTCCTTTCTAGAGTGGTGAATGAGTGCTGCATGAATAGCGAATCAGTAATGAATAATCATTTTAACAAATTGTCTTATCATAAATTAAGCGTTCCAGCCACATTTCTGCAGAGGACAAATCTGTAAAGTATTCATTCCAAAGCAATGGTGCAGCCATAACTCTATCGCTAATTTTCTTCAAAGTGATGTATTATCATTTTGAACACTTCAAACTTGCAGCAACTGTATCTCTATTTCGATACCCGCTGTACTGCTGGTTGGCTGGAGTGGGCAATAAAATGGTGTTCTATAATCTAGAACTTCAGCTGCAGCGTACTAATCTGTTATATATTTAAAATTATGCTGTACCAGTGACAGAAAGTGATAAAAATCATATTTTGTCTCTTTTTTTGTGATATATGTCACATACTCAAACGGGTCTGTCCGTCATAATAAAGACATAGCCGGAGCACACAGTAGCCGGTCCAATGTTTAGTCAAGGTACAGCTACAATATCATTTGTGATTAAATTCACAAATTATGGAGGGATTATCAATGTCGGTAATCGAGAGAAATGTAATGGACCAGTCACAACAGGATGCATGGAGAGGTTTTAACAAAGGGAAATGGACCAACCATGTTGATACTAAAAACTTTATTGATGAGAATATCAATCCTTACCTTGGAAATGAATCATTCCTGGCAGGACCTACTCAAAATACAAATGATCTATGGAAAATCGTATCCCAGCTCTCCAAAGAAGAACGTGAAAGAGGCGGCGTATGGGACGTTGATGTCAACACACCAGGTTCGATCACATCCCATGGTCCTGGTTACTTGGACAAAGAAAAAGAACAAATCGTCGGTGTACAGACAGATGAGCCTTTCAAACGTTCTATTCAACCTTACGGTGGTATTCGGATGGTTATCGATGCTTGTAAAGCTTACGGCTTTGAAGTTCCACAATCCATCGTCGATACATTCACCAATATTCGCAAAACACATAACCAGGGTGTATTCGATGCTTACACTGCAGAGATTCGTGCAGCCCGCAAATCGGGTATCGTAACGGGTCTGCCAGATGCTTATGGCCGCGGTCGTATCATTGGTGACTATCGCCGGGTAGCATTGTACGGTGTGGACTTCCTGATGAAACAAAAACAACAAGAACATGATCAAACTATTGGCGAAGGCATGGATGAAGCAACGATCCGCTTGCGTGAAGAAATCAGCGAGCAGTATCGTGCACTGAATGAACTGAAACAAATGGCAGCAGCTCACGGTATGGACATTTCCAAACCAGCTCAAAATGCCAAAGAAGCTTTCCAATGGCTGTACTTCGGTTACCTCGCTGCTGTCAAAGAACAAAATGGTGCGGCAATGTCTCTTGGACGCGTATCTTCGTTCCTGGATATTTACATCCAGCGTGATCTGCAAGAAGGCACATTAAATGAAGAAACCGCTCAGGAACTGGTTGACCATTTCGTAATGAAACTGCGTATCGTCAAATTCCTGCGTACTCCGGATTACAATGATCTGTTCAGTGGTGATCCAACATGGGTAACCGAGTCGATCGGTGGTATGGCAGTTGATGGTACAACAAGAGTAACGAAGAGCAGCTTCCGCTTCCTGCATACCCTCTACAATCTGGGACCTGCACCGGAACCGAACCTGACTGTTCTCTGGTCCGAAAAACTGCCAGAAGGCTTCAAAAAATATTGTGCCAAAGTATCGATCGAAACCAGCTCCATCCAGTATGAAAATGATGATCTGATGCGTCCAATCTATGGCGATGACTATGGTATTGCTTGCTGCGTATCCGCAATGCGTATCGGTAAACAAATGCAGTTCTTCGGCGCTCGTGCCAACCTGGCCAAAACGCTGCTGTACGCAATCAACGGTGGTAAAGACGAGAAATCCGGCGCTCAAGTAGGCCCTGAATTCCCGGCAATCACTTCCGAATATCTGGACTATGATGAAGTGATCGCACGCTACAAACCAATGATGCAGTGGCTGTCCAAAGTGTACATGGATGCACTGAACATCATTCACTACATGCATGACAAATACAGCTACGAACGTATCGAAATGGCACTGCACGATCGTGATATCCTGCGTACCATGGCTTGCGGTATTGCCGGTCTGTCAGTAGCAGCCGATTCACTGAGTGCTATCAAATATGCCAAAGTTAAACCTATTCGTAACGAACAGGGCATTGCAATAGATTTCGAAATCGAAGGCGAATTCCCTTGCTATGGTAACAATGATGATCGTGTTGACCAGATTGCTGTTGAACTCGTTGAAACATTCATGGGTATGATTCGTCAGCACAAAACGTATCGTGAAGCTGTACCTACTCAATCCGTACTGACCATTACTTCTAACGTTGTATACGGCAAGAAAACAGGTACTACACCAGATGGACGTAAAGCAGGCGAACCATTCGCACCAGGTGCCAACCCAATGCACGGACGTGACAAAAAAGGTGCCTTGGCATCTCTGAGCTCTGTTGCCAAACTGCCATACGAACACAGCTTGGATGGTATTTCCAATACCTTCTCGATCGTGCCAAAAGCACTGGGTAAAGAAGAAGAAATCCGCAAATCTAACCTGGTTGCCATGCTGGATGGATACTTCGGCAGCGATGCGCATCACCTGAACGTCAACGTCTTTGATCGTGAACAGCTGATCGACGCTATGGATCATCCAGAAAACTATCCACAGCTGACAATCCGCGTATCGGGTTACGCTGTTAACTTTATCAAATTGACACGTGAACAACAGCTGGACGTTATCAACCGTACGTTCCACAACGCAATGTAATAAACCGTACAAAATGTAATAAAAAGCATAAACAACTTATCAATAAATTACCGCACCAATGCTTGCCAACTGCAATCTTTTAGAAATTGGCGTTTCTCCCGACATAGAGCGGAGAGTAAATGGAATTGCTCAGACGCCGCCTTTGTGCCAGGATATCGACTGCTTCAGCAGTCATTCCAGATATCCTGACACAACAAGCGGCAGAAGAGCAATCCATTTACTCGAAGCGGTGTCACTCTAGAAACCTCGCTAATTCCTACCTGAATCTGCTTGGCAAATCACACCACAAGGAAAGGGGCTGAATGATCATGGTAACAGGCCGTGTTCACTCGCTGGAAACATTCGGTACTGTCGATGGTCCAGGTATTCGTTTCGTATTATTTATGCAGGGGTGTCTGATGCAATGCCAGTATTGTCATAATCCCGATACCTGGAATCTGGACGGAGGCAAGGTAATGCAGCTGGAAGAAGTGCTGGCTGAGATTGAACCTTACCTCAATTATTACCGCAGTTCTGGCGGTGGACTAACCGTATCGGGCGGTGAACCGACTCTTCAGGCTCCTTTTGTCAAAGCATTGTTCAAAGCGGTAAAAGAACGCTGGAATCTGCATACTACCCTGGATAGTAACGGATACAATGATGGGGAAAAGATTCATGAATTGTTGGACGTGACCGATCTGGTTATGCTGGATCTGAAACATATCAATAATGAAAAGCACAAAAAGCTGACAGGAGTATCCAATGAGCGTACGCTGAAACTGGCACAGTGGTTATCGGATCATGACCGCAAAATGTGGATACGCCATGTGTTTGTACCCGGCATTCATGATGCTGAAGAAGATCTGATTGCGCTGGGCGAATTTATCGGTACCCTAAAAGGTGTAGAAAAATTCGAAATCCTTCCTTATCACCAGATGGGCATTTACAAATGGCAGTCGCTGGGCCGCATCTATCCGCTGGATGGCGTGCCTTCACCGACTGATGAAGAAGTGGAACGTGCCTATCGCCTGATCGAACAAGGTCGCCGCCAGGTAACCTGCGTATAACTTTGTAATTCTCCGATATATGCACAAGATACAGGCACTGTACATGCCGCTGCAATATGGACGTTTTATTGTAAATGATTGGGTCAGAATGCATTCGGGGGGATGCAGGATGAAAATCATAACAGGCATGTGCCGGAAAGAGCTTTTCTGTCCTTTGGGATAGAGAGGTTTTTTCTTGTCTATATCCAATGGAAATACATGATCATTACAGGGGTCAAGCAGGATAAAGAGAGCTTCTTGTTGTCCTCAGAACATGATCGTATACTGAAGGAGCATAACCAGTCCATGATACAGGGAGGATATACATGAATATGTTTCAGTTATCGGATCTGACGCTTGATCAGAAAATCGGACAGTTATTTATAGGTGGTTTCCATGATATTGTGCCGGACGAACAGGTGAAAATATTAATTGAACAGTATGCTATAGGCGGAGTAATCTATTTTCGCCGTAATATAGGTACACCGCAGCAAATTATTCAGTTATCTACCGACCTTCAGCAGATGGCTGCCTCTAGCGAGCTGCCTCCTTTATTCATTTCGATTGATCAGGAGGGTGGCATGGTCAGCCGAATCGATCGGGAAGAGCTTAGTCTCATTCCGGGCAATATGTCGCTTGGCGCAGCAGATCATCCGGAACTGACGGGGCAAGTGGCTGCTATCAGTGCGCGTGAGCTTCGCATGCTGGGGATTAATCTCAATCTCGCTCCCTGTATCGATGTAAATAATAATCCCCGTAATCCGGTTATTGGTGTACGATCTTATTCGGAAAAGCCAGACAAAGTCGCAGAGCATGGAGCGGCAGCTATTACAGCTATGCAGGCAGAACAGGTTGCTGCAACGGCCAAACATTTTCCTGGACATGGCGATACCGATACAGACTCCCATTATGGGCTGGCTTCTGTGCCTTATGACAGGAGCAGGCTGGAGAGTGTAGAACTGCTTCCTTTTCAGCGTGCTATTGAAGCTGGAGTAGATTTGATCATGTCTGCTCATGTTATCTTCCCGGCGTTCGAACCGGAACAGATCCCAGCGACTTTATCCCCGTCAGTATTGACCGGACTACTACGTGAGCAGATGGGGTTCCAGGGGCTGATTATTACCGACTGTTTGGAAATGCATGCTATTGCCAAGCATTTTCCTATTCCTGAAGCAGCAGTGCGATCCCTGCAGGCAGGTGCCGATCTCCTGTTAGTTAGTCATACACTGACCGATCAGGTGGCTGCTATTGAAGCGGTTCGTGCAGCGGTAGCCGAAGGGAGACTGACCGAAGAACGCATTGATGAGTCCGTTCAGCGAATTTTATCACTTAAGGCAAGAAGGGAAATGAATCAGCCTATTCGGAAAGATGCTGACCAGGCAATTCGCCTGCATACCTCTGAATCGGAAAAGGTGCTTCGTGAAGCTTCCTTACGCAGTATCACCGTTGTCAAAGATAATGGACAGCTGCCGCTGTCGATCAAGCAGCAGGGTCTGGTCATTTGGCTACAGGTGACCCGGGAGACCGAAGTGGATGAACCTGCTGGTCATCAGACAAGTCTGGCTGAGGCACTTCGTGCATACCATATAGTGACAGATGAGATGGTTGTAGATGCCGAACTGGAAAATGCGCAGATTGAACAGGTGATGCGTCGTGCACAGACAGCAGACTTTATCCTGATGGCAACCTATACGTCAGCCGGTGAGCTTCCGGCAGGGCAAGCCCGACTTACTGCGGCACTTGCAGCATTACCCGATCTTCCGGTCATCGTAATATCGGTACGCAATCCATACGATATGAATCACCTGCCCGAAGTGGATACGTATATCTGTTGTTATGAAAATCGTAAATACACCATCGAAGCACTCGCAGCTGTTTTAACAGGAAACCAGCCTTCCACTGGCAAACTGCCAGTCAGCCTGAATGAATATTATCCTGCCGAAGTATAAACAAGTCATCGTGCTTAACATAAATAGTACAGTTGGATGGGGATATACATTCCCATCCATTTTGACTAATACTTGTCGTAGCTGTCAGCCTATTTGTGTCTAAAATGTGAATGGCGAAAAAAGCGGCAAGCTTTCCTCAAGAACAGAGAAACTTTTTACAAAGTGCTGCGTCTTAATAATGTGTCATTTCGGGGGGATTCTATTTTTATAGATTTAAATTACAGTAGATTGCTACAAGAAGGAGTCGAATAATGAAATTCAAGAAGAGTTTTCTAGTGGCTGTACTCGCCTCTACACAAATCGTTGCTGCATTCCCTGCCAGTCAGGCATTTGCGGCAGAAGGCGATACAGACACGGGTATTGTACAGGACGTGTACGATAATGCCCCAAATACCTATACCGTTCCATCCATCAATCCTACTACAGATACTACCGGGACTGATGATCAGACAGGAGTAGACGACGGCACTACAGATGAGGCTACTTCACCTGCAGATCCAGCGACTACACCAGCTGTACCCGCTACACCAACGCCCACTGCACCTACTACACCAGCTGCGCCTACTACAAGCCAGCCATCTGTAGTAACAGATGTATACTCTGCAGGGCCTAACAAATTGATCTTCATGATGAATTCCAATCAGATTTACCGTGATGGTAAATTGTATTATTCCAACCAGCCGATGACGGTTAAAAATGGAGTATCCTATGTATCTGTGCGTGCACTGGTAGAGCGTGTTGGACTGACGCTTACATATGATTCCAAGACCAAAGAAACCGTTATGAAAAAAGACGGTAAAGAGCTGCGTTTCACAACAGACAGTAAGTATTACACAGTAGATGGTGTACGTACACTGATGAAAGGCCCTTCTTACCAACAGAAAAGTGTATTCATGGTACCGCTGACTTCCATCACGGCTGCACTGAATATTCCATATACAGTACAGGGCAAAATGGTGATCATGGATCTGCAGGTAAAACCTACGGCTTCCTTTACGGTATCGCCTACTGCGATCTATGCTACACAGACAACTGTACAGTACACCACCAAATCAACAACATCTGATGGTGGTCCGGTTGCCGATGAGCGCTGGACAGGCCGCGAAGATATTTTCGCTGAAGCAGGAGCTCATGTGGTTACGTATCAGGTGATGGATTCTACCGGACAATGGAGTGATCCATACACGGTAACGATCAATGTACTTCCTCCGAACCAACCACCGGTAGCCATGTTCACAACAAACAGCGAATCGTACCGTATGGGTGAAGTCATCAACTATACAGATATGAGTACAGATGATGAGAATGCTATCGATGCAACCAAAACACAGTGGGTCAACAAGGAACTGGCTTTCTTTACACCAGGACCGCAGACGATTACGCTGACAGTAACCGATAAACACGGTGCTACAGGAACTTATAGCAAGACAATTAACATTACCAATGACACACTCTACACAGCAGAGCAGTTCTATCCGCTGTTTACACCGATTGGTGACTCTTTCAATATTAATGGTGCCGAGATTCCAACATGGCAGACGATGACGTCCGAAGTGACTTCGGAGCCAGTACGTTTGATCCGCAGTAACAGCCCGGAGAGAACATTGTCCGAAGGTATTGTTTATCAAGAGACGGCTACCGGCCCAACACGTCTGATGGTTCACCATCTGAACGAAACCGGCAAACGCGTTAAGATGTACGTTATTGCAACCAATACCAATGCTACACCTGCAACCCTGAATATTCAGGATGTAGGTTTCGGTGGTCCTAACCCTTATGCAACTGCTGCGGGTAAAGTTTCCATTGACCGTTATTACAAATCTCTTCAATCCGGTGCGGATGCACAAACGGTAGTGATTCAGCCGGGACAAAGTCAAATCATTTTCAATCAGCTGAATGCAACGACTATCAAACCGGATAATGTTATCTCCCTGTATGGTGATCTGGTAAGTGACGCTGCAGTTCAATATACAGTTATGATGGTTGATGAAAATGCAGATCCAATCGCTTCCATGGCTACCTTGCCTAAACTGGATCGCGATGGTATCCATAACCGTGGTACGTATGATAATGCAACACGCATTATGCATGTACCTGGCCTGATCGGTAATTCCAATGTACGTATTCCACTGGGCGACAACAATAGCGATCCTAACCTCACAGGTACAGATCCATTGTCCATGACCGAAGCATCCAATGCAGGTAACTTTGGTGTACTGTACAAAATCAAGCTGGATATGGTAGCACCAAACACACTGATTTCCTTTAATGCCCGTGGTGGTCGTTACTCCGGTTACATTTTTGTGAATGGTGTCAGCACAGCGATTAAAAACAACGGTGCAGCTACTTCCGCCAACGATAATGTAGTTATCTATCGTACCGGAGCACTGGATACAGAATCTGTAGAGATCTGGTTCACAGCAGCACCGGGCAGTAACTTGCCAGTTAACTTGCTGTTTAATCAGCTGCCAGCCAAAAAGCAGTAATCCATACAAAGAAGTAATGATTACATGTTGTTCCAACCGAAATGAAAATGCAGCTGCATAGCTGCCTAATATTGAAGCCGGAGTCTGCCATGCAGCTCCGGTTTTTATTTATTCATACCGGGTTGCGCTAAATCAGAATCACCTTTAGAATCAGACTGATGAACCAAAAATATTGTATGCAGAACTCGGCATTATTCTTTTTTTGGTGTATAATAGTTATTATTACGAATAAAATACAAACAATGGTTAAAAATAGAAATGAGCTAGAGCCATGACAGGAGGAGCGACTCATGCTGTCTACTGAGGAAATTATTAATATTATGTCAAAACAGGGACTGCGGATTACTGATCAACGCCGTACGCTGGCCAAACTGTTCGCGGAAGCGCCGGGTTATCTGACAGCCAAAGATGTCTATGAATATATGGGACAAAAATACAGCGGACTCAGCTTTGATACCGTGTACCGTAATCTGCGGGTCATGCAGGAACTTGGCGTGCTGGAGCAGATCGTATTCGAAGATGGTGTCAAATTCAAGAGCCACTGCAGTCAGGATCATCATCACCATCATATGATTTGTTTGCAGTGCGAGAAAACGTACCCGATCGCTTTTTGTCCGATGGATATGACGGATATGCCCGAGCAATTTGAAGTTATCCGCCACAAGTTCGAAGTATTTGGTTATTGCAAAGACTGCCGGATGCAGCTGGGCAATCTGCCGGCAGATGAGCAGTCGACTGCCAGCAAGGGCGGAGATGGCAAAGAAGGACCGGCGTTACATCTGAAAACCAGTGTACCGGCTGATCAGACCGAGTATGCGGCAGGCAGAAGCCAGTGAATAAGCCGCAGAAATGGAGCCGCCGAGCTGTGCAGGTGCCAATCCATATTTATCGCAAATTCATTTCTCCACTCAAGCCACCGAGCTGCCGATTCTATCCGACCTGCTCCCAGTATGCTCTGGAAGCGATTGAAGTTCATGGAGTGTTCAAAGGCAGTCTAATGGCAGCAATACGTATCGGGAAATGTCATCCGTTTCATCCGGGAGGTATCGATCCGGTACCACCTGCCAAAGAGCGCAGAGATCCTACATCGGGTCATGCAGCCGCTTCTTCATCCGAAGAGCCTGGGCTCATGCAAAGCCGTCGTAATGCTTGACAGCTTCCCAAATAATTAGGTATATTCAATTACACAAGTCACATATACGTTTCCAGTGAATGGATAAGTATACGGGTTAGGCCCAGTACAGAGAGCCGGAGCAGCTGTGAACCGGTCTGGGAGCCGCTGTAGAAGATGGTCCGGGAGGAACTGGAGTCGAGCGCATAACACTCGCTGAGGGTGTGATACGTAAGGCTGCAGCGTGAGCCAGCGTTAATGGCCGGCCTGCAAGGGCCGCTGAGCCTGCTGATGCAAATGAGCAGGGAAGTTGGGTGGTAACACGTGAGTATAAGCTCTCGTCCCATTAGGGACGGGGGCTTTTTGTTGTGCGCTCAGCCTCAGCATCCTGTCGAATATATTGTATTGTACCGGCTTATCTACCGTTATACCGACTGCTGTGTTCGTTGATTCTAACCAAGGAGGAATAATAATGTCTGACAACAAAACGTTCTATATTACAACACCAATCTATTATCCAAGTGACAAGCTTCATATCGGTCACGCTTATACAACTGTAGCCGGTGATGCTATGGCTCGTTACAAGCGTATGAGAGGGTATGAGGTACGTTATCTGACCGGAACCGATGAACACGGCCAGAAGATCGAGCGCAAAGCCGAAGAGAAAGGACAGACGCCGCAGCAATTTATCGATGGCATCGTAGAAGGGATCAAAAGCCTGTGGAGCAAGCTGGATATTTCCTATGACGATTTTATCCGTACAACCGAAGATCGCCACAAAAAAGTAGTACAGGAAATTTTTGATCGTCTGCTGAAGCAGGGCGACATTTACAAAGGAGAATACGAAGGCTGGTACAGTATTCCGGATGAAACCTATTATACCGAGACCCAGCTGGTCGACGTCGTGCGTAATGACAAAGGCGAAGTAATCGGCGGGAAAAGCCCCGATAGCGGTCATCCGGTTGAACTGGTCAAAGAAGAATCCTATTTCTTCCGTATGAGCAAATATGCGGATCGTCTGCTGCAATACTATCAGGATCATCCTGACTTTATTCAGCCGGAGTCCCGCAAGAACGAAATGATCAACAACTTTATCAAACCGGGTCTGGAAGATCTGGCTGTATCCCGTACTACCTTTGACTGGGGTGTCAAAGTAAAAGACGATCCGAAGCATGTTGTCTACGTCTGGATCGATGCATTGTCCAACTACATTACAGCGCTGGGTTATGGTACGGAAAATCCGGAGCTGTTCAACAAGTTCTGGCCGGCTGATATTCACCTGGTCGGCAAAGAGATCGTGCGTTTCCATACCATCTACTGGCCGATCATGCTGATGGCACTGGATATCCCCCTGCCTAAAAAAGTATTCGGTCACGGCTGGCTGCTGATGAAAGACGGCAAAATGTCCAAGTCCAAAGGCAATGTAGTCGATCCGGTAACGCTGATTGATCGCTACGGCCTGGATGCGCTGCGTTATTACCTGTTGCGTGAAGTGCCTTTTGGTTCAGATGGTACCTTTACACCGGAGAGCTTTGTAGATCGTGTCAATTCCGATCTGGCCAATGATCTGGGCAACCTGCTTAACCGTTCGGTTGCGATGATCGATAAATACTGCGGTAGCGTGATTCCTGCTTATGCCGGTCGTGTACTCGAAGTAGACGGACTGCTCGAAGATACGGTTCAACAGACAATCGACAAAGTCGAACAGGCGATGGAGAAGCTGGAATTCTCGGTAGCACTGACAGCGATCAGTCAGCTGATCAGCCGTACCAATAAATACATCGACGAAACCCAGCCATGGGTACTGGCCAAAGATGAAGCTAATCGTGCCCAGCTGGATTCGGTGATGTATCATTTGGCAGAGTCCCTGCGGATTATTTCCGTCCTGCTGCAGCCGTTCCTGACACGTGCACCGAAGCAGATCAGCGAACAAATTGGCGCAACGGCTGAAGAGCTGAACACGTGGGACAGCATCCGTACGTACGGACAGATTCCTGCAGGTACCGGTGTAGTAAAAGGCGACCCGATATTCCCTAGACTCGATGCCAAAGAAGAAGTGGCATATATTGTCGAAGCTATGGGCGGCGTACTCAAAGCAGCCGAAGATACAAGCAATCAGGCAGCTACAGAGCAGCAGACCGTCACAACACCAGTACCAGCTGCTGAGCCAATCGAAGAAAAGGCAGAAATCAGTATTGATGACTTTGCCAAAGTGGAACTGCGTGTAGCTCAGGTCATTTCTGCTGAACCGGTAAAAAAAGCGGATAAACTGCTGAAACTGCAGCTTGATCTGGGTACAGAGCAGCGCCAGGTGGTATCCGGTATTGCCAAATTCTACACTCCGGAAGAGCTGGTAGGTCGTAAAGTGATTTGCGTAACCAACCTCAAACCGGTCAAATTGCGCGGTGAAGAATCACGCGGTATGATCCTGGCAGCTTCCCATGGAGATCAGCTGACACTGGCTACAGTGCCGGACGGCATGCCTAATGGAGCAGTTGTAAAGTAAAATCGGCAGGCGTATGAGCCGGCTGTCATCATAACCGGAGAACCTTCAATGCATGGTCTTTGCGGCATCATTGAAGGTTCTTTTTATGGTGAAAAACGCTGTTAAAACTTGCCAAGCTGTCTACATTCCATGTATGATTATTGAATGAATTATGTGCCTGATACGTATACTACGGCACTCGTATCACAAATAAGAAAGTGTATGCCAAAGGGGGAGCAAGATGCCAACGCCCAGTATGGAAGACTATTTGGAGCGCATCTACAAGCTGATTGATCAGAAGGGATATGCGCGTGTATCGGACATTGCGGAGGGACTGGAAGTTCATCCTTCATCCGTAACGAAGATGATCCAGAAGCTGGATAAGGATGAATATCTGATTTATGAGAAATACCGCGGACTGGTACTGACCAGCAAAGGAAAAAAGATGGGCAAGCGTCTCGTAGACCGCCATCAGTTGCTGGAAGATTTTCTGGGTATTATCGGTGTGAATCCCGATTATATATATAAGGACGTTGAAGGCATCGAGCATCATTTGAGCTGGGATTCGATCACCCAGATCGAGACACTGGTCGAATATTTCCGCCGCGATCCGGAGCGTGTAGCCGAACTGCAAAGACTGCAAAATGAGCTAATTAGCGATTCATAGGGCAGACATCTGTCGATTATCTGGCAGATGTCTTTTATTTTGTCCGCAACTTTTGAAGAATGAACAGGTCTAATTAAATGAAGTGATTACAAGTGATTTAGCCCTAATATGAAAAGTAGTCGTAAAGAAGCCAACAGCCAAGCCAATTCAAGCATGTAAAAGATTTACTGGAGGTACATGGATGAAAATTTATCGGTATTTATCATTATTTCTCGCTATTGTCGTTGTCTTTCCATTGGTGAGCAGTACATTGTACGCCGCCGACACCAACATCAAAATCGTACTGGATGGCAAAGCTATTCAGGGAGACGCTGCTCCGTATATTACCAGTGATACCAATGTCACTATGGTACCGCTGCGCCTGATCAGTGAAAATATGGGTGCCGAGATTGCATGGGATCAGACAAGCAGTACAGTTACCATTACTCATGGTAACGACAAGCTGGTTCTTACAGCCGGACAACCTACAGCTACAGTAAATAGCAAGTCGGTTGCACTGGATACATCGGTGCAGATCAAGAACGGCCGTGTAATGGTGCCGCTGCGCTTTATCGGTGAAGGGCTCGGTCTTGGCGTTAACTGGAATCAGTCTACGCAGACAGTAACGCTGACAACTGGAGGTGGTTCAGGTTCCAGTACAGGCAGTGCTGATGGAAAAGGAAGTACACTGAATGCTTCACCGTCTACCAAACCGACAGGCAACGGCACAACAGCATCCAAAGAGCTGCGCGGAGCGTGGATCTCTACCGTGTTTAATCTGGACTGGCCAAGCAGCTCCAACGCAGCCAAACAAAAGCAGGAGTTTTCCAAACAGCTGGATGATCTGCAATCCATGGGTATGAATGCGGTTTTCGTACAGGTACGTCCTTCGGGAGATGCATTGTATCAATCGGCAACGATGCCATGGTCCAAGTTCCTGACCGGCACCCAGGGCAAAAATCCTGGTTATGATCCACTGGAATACATGGTATCCGAAGCGCATAAGCGCGGTATGGAAATCCATGCCTGGTTCAATCCTTTCCGGGCAACGACCGATTCCAAGACAGCCACACTGGCTTCCAATCATGTCGTGCGTCAACATCCGGACTGGGTGATTTATTTTGACGGCAAGTATTATATCAATCCGGGTATTCCGGCAGCCCGTCAATCCATCATCGATACCGTAATGGAAGTCGTGAATAACTATGATGTAGATGGTGTCCATATGGATGACTATTTCTACCCATCATCCGAGACGTCTTCCAAGAAATTTAACGATGACAAGGCTTATACTGCTTACAAAGGCAACTCTACAAGCAAAAGTGAATGGAGACGCAACAATATCAACAGTTTTGTCCGTGATCTGGGCAAATCCATTCATGCGTCCAAGCCATCTGTACGTTTCGGGATTAGCCCGTTCGGCGTATGGCGTAACAAATCCAATGATATTACCGGTTCCGATACCAAGGCGGGTGTAACTGCATATGACAGCATGTACGCTGATACACGCACATGGATCAAAAACGGCTGGATCGATTATATCGCTCCGCAAGTATACTGGAGCTTCTCTTTACCGGCAGCTCATTATGATAAGGTAGTAGACTGGTGGGCCAATGAGACCAAGAATACGGGAGTCGATCTGTATATCGGTCAAGCCATTTACAAAATCAACACACCGGAAATTGGCTGGAATACATCCAACGAGATCATTAATCAAATGAAATATAATGAGAAATATAGTAATATCAAAGGCAGTATCTTCTTCAGCTACAAGGACCTGAAAAAGAATCCACTGGATATTGTCAGCAAGCTTAAATCCTATTGGAATCTGTAATAGTAATGAATATTCACCAAGCGATCCGTGTCATAAGCGCAAGATAATCATTATAAACATTAAAAAAACGCCCCCTGCGTATGAGCAGGGGGCGTTTTTGGTAGGAAAGATGCTGTGCAAATATCATTTCCAAGTGTATAAAAAGTTTGTTTAATGAAATTTCGGTACATCCTCATCATCTTTGCCTTTGTTGCCCTGGATGACCTGGAATGGGTAATTCTTTTTGGGTTTGCCGGATGGAGATGGAGTGCTTTTGGCAAATGGAGCAGATTTACTCGATGTTTTATACTGGCTTTGCTGTGATTTGAGTTTTGCCATTGTACGTGCAGAAGGCTTTATTTTTGGCTGTTTGCTCATACCGACAGTAGTTCTGGAAGAACGAAGCAGCATAAACGCAATTGCCAAAATAACTACTGTTACAATCAATCCGCCCCAGTTAAAAGTGGCAGGCATGAATATCATCCGATATATCGATGAAGCGAGTCCAATCACAGCCAGCAGTATCATCACGACAAAAATAATCAATTGAGTAGGTGACCTTCTCATTTTTATCATCCTTTCACAGGGTCAGGAGAAACTTCGGGAACTGCAGATGATGCAGACGCATGAGCCAGCTGCGCATCCAGTTCACGCATCCGATTAAAGGAAGCAATCGATACTTCCAGCTGATCCAGCGTAGGCTCTTTGGTTGTCAGCAGCTGCAGCCAAAGACCTGGATAACCGAGATAGCGAAGCACTGGAATATCACGCAAATTATTCGTAAACTTCAAAAATTCAAAGGATACACCAATAACAAGAGGAAGCAAGATAATACGCTGCAGGATTCGTTCAGCAAGTCCATCCCAGGGGAACAAGGAATAAATAATGACGCCGATAATGACCGTCAGAATAATAAAGCTGCTGCCGCAGCGGTAATGCAGACGGCTGAATCTTTGTACGCTTTCTGGTGTTAATTCAGCTTTATTCTCAAAAGCGGTAATAACTTTGTGTTCGGCTCCATGATATTGGAACAGTCGCTTGATCAGTGGTGTCTGGGAAATCCCCCATAGATAGACCAACAGCAGTATGATTTTAATAACCCCTTCTAGCACAGTATGCAAAAACAGGTTATGGAACAGGTTTTTGAACAGTAGACCTTCGAGCATAGCGGGTACGATTGTAAAGATCAGCTTGCCGACGATCAGAGACAACACACCGACTACGGCTACACCCAGAACCATGCTGAGACTTCTTTTGGATTCTTCTTTTTGTTTCTGCTGGGCATATTCTTCGGGGTCCATCTGATCCTCGGAATAGGCATCTGCAGCATAGTTAAGATGCTTGGAGCCTTTGGCGCTGGAATCAATCAGACTGATAATACCGCGCAGAAGTGGAATGCGGCGGAGTGTACGAACCCAGGATTTATCCTGTCTGGGAACTTCCAGGTAGGTGATCTCACCATCTTTGCGTCTTACGGCGGTTACGTTGACGTGCTTTCCGCCAAACATGACGCCTTCGATTACAGCCTGGCCGCCATAGCTAACTGGAGTGGATTGTTTTGGCAAATCGTGTCACCCTTCCATTATTCTTCATCATCCAGGAAGATGATGGTTTCGCTTATTCTATTGCCGGATTCAAAAAAAGTTTGCCGGCTAAGCATTTCTTGTACTACAGACATGCTTGATACTCATATTGTAGCGGATTTTACTTACCATTACCAGAATATGCAGAGTAGGGTCAAAAAGTGAATTATTTAACTGACTATTCTCAAAAATGCG
The DNA here is from genome assembly GCF_000346635.1 of Paenibacillus shenyangensis. NCBI lineage: Bacteria > Bacillati > Bacillota > Bacilli > Caryophanales > Paenibacillaceae > Paenibacillus > Paenibacillus shenyangensis. The sequence goes on along the minus strand of NZ_AOIG01000030.1, from coordinate 50,438 downwards.
CAGGGTATGGTAAAATAATCTCTGGCTATTTGCAAGACAGAACGGAGCGAAGGGGAGAGGTTCAATGAGTACAGTACGTTTAAATAAATTGCGTCAGGCCATGAAGGAACGCCAGCTTGAAGCGATGTTCATCACAAGCAGTGTTAACCGCAGATATTTGACTGGATTTACCGGTTCGGCAGGCTATGTTATCGTAACGGCAGAACAGGCTTATTTATTAACCGATTTCCGTTATATGACCCAAGCGCCTGAACAGGCCAAAGCGTTCACCGTGGTCGAGCATGCTCCAAACGTAGTGGATACGATCAAAGAACTGCTTTCCAAATGGGGTGTAGGATCGATCGGTTTTGAACAGGATCAGGTCCCTTACAGCAGGTATGCCGCTTACAAGCAGCATCTGGCTCCAGTGGAACTCGTACCGGTCTCCGGTATGCTTGAGGGCATCCGTAACTTCAAGGATGCAGAAGAAATTGCCATTATCGAACAGGCGACTGCAATTGCCGATCGTACGTATGACCATATTCTGAGCTATATCAAGCCAGGAGTTACCGAGAAGGAACTGGAATTGGAAATGGAATTTTTCATGCGCCGTCAGGGAGCATCTGGTCCGTCATTCGAGACCATCGTCGCTTCGGGCGTACGTTCTGCTCTGCCGCATGGAGTAGCCAGTGACAAGCCGATCGGTCATGATGAATTTATTACGTTTGATTTTGGTGCTATCTATAATGGATACGTATCTGATCTCACACGTACGGTATTCGTCGGTACACCGTCGGACAAACACCGTGAAATTTACAATGTTGTACTGGAATCCCAGCTGCATACCTTGCAGCATCTGAAACCGGGAATGAGTGGCAAGGAAGCGGATGCATTATCACGTGATATTATCACGGCACATGGTTATGGAGACGCCTATGGTCACAGCGCCGGCCATGGTATCGGTCTGGAAGTACACGAAGAGCCACGTCTGTCCAAGCTCAGTGATACCGTGCTGCAGCCGGGTATGGTGGTTACCGTGGAGCCGGGCATTTACCTACCTGGATTCGGCGGTGTACGTATTGAGGATGATGTACTGATTACCGAAGATGGAATTCGTATTCTGACGCATTCCAGCAAAGAATTTACGATTTTACCGGTCTAAGCAGCTTCTTCCTGCACTTAGCAGGATCAGGAGCAATGTTTGCCGAATAAAATAAACTGGGATTGCTTCGATTGGACAGGCTGAACCATTACGTTTGTAAAAACGCTAACAGGATACCTCCCGAACGTTCGCTGATCACAGAGTTTAACCCTTTAAACAGAATATCCTGTAGATTATGGGGTATAGTACAATATATAGGCAGTCTGCCGGACAGCTCTTCAGGGAACTGTTCGGCTTTATAGATAGGCGTATATTGTATCAAACTTGGCTTTACCATATATGAGGAGGCGTTATTTTGATTTCAGTTAACGATTTTAAAACAGGTTTGACCGTAGAGGTAGAAGGCAACATCTACTCCGTTATTGAGTTCCAGCACGTAAAACCGGGTAAAGGTGCTGCATTCGTGCGCTCCAAGCTGAAAAACCTGCGTAACGGTAACATTGTTGAGCGCACATTCCGTGCAGGTGAGACTATTGCCCGTGCACAGATCGAAAACCGTGGCGTACAGTATCTGTATGCAAGCGGCAGCGAGCATGTATTCATGGACAATGAAACCTACGACCAGTTCGAGCTGAACGAAAGTCAGCTGGAATGGGAACTGAAATTCCTGAAAGAAAACATGACAGTTAACATCGTTAGCTACCAGGGCGAGATTCTTGGAATCAACCTACCAACATCTGTTGAGCTGGAAGTAACCGAGACAGAGCCGGGTATCAAAGGTAATACAGCTACTGGTGCTACGAAGAGTGCAACGATGGAAACCGGCCATATGGTTCAGGTTCCTCTGTTCATCAACCAGGGCGACAGACTGATCATCGATACACGCGAAGGTAAATACGTATCCCGCGCGTAATGATCTGCAAACAGGCGACTTCGCCATAATAGTGAAAGGCTGTTCCTTTATCCTTATGCAGGGTAAAAGGGACAGCTTTTTCTCTATAGATAAGAAATGCCTTGAAATTTGCGGTAGTACTTAGCGCGTTGTCGTATTATACTGATAAAGAATTAGTATTTTCATGCAAAAAAATGCATGTTATGCTGGATACGCTGTTCAATCCGGGCTGCGGCCTTGCTGTATGCCTGTATCAAGTAGGGAGTGAAGAGGTCTTGGCTTTGTACGTGATGAAGTTCGGCGGGAGCTCCGTCGGGGATATTGAGCGCATGCAACGTGTAGCAAAGCGCATTATTGAAAAGCAGGATGAAGGTCATCAATGTGTTGTAGTCGTCTCGGCAATGGGAGACACGACAGATGATCTGATTGACCAGGCACGACTACTGAATCCGAATCCGCCTGCGCGCGAAATGGATATGCTGATGACAGTCGGCGAGCAGATTTCTATTGCAATGCTGTCCATGGCGATTCACCAGCAAGGACGCGAAGCCGTATCCTTTACCGGTTGGCAGGCAGGTTTTGAGACCGAAGCGGACCATGGACGTGCACGGATCGTAGATATTCGTCCGGCCAAAGTACAACAGGCACTGGATGCAGGCAAAATCGTTATCGTTGCCGGTTTTCAGGGAACAACGGCAGATGGTGAGATTACTACATTCGGACGTGGTGGCTCCGATACGACAGCTGTTGCACTGGCAGCAGCGATTCAGGCGGATACATGCGAGATTTATACGGATGTTGACGGTATCTATTCCACAGATCCGCGTATCGTCAAATGTGCACGCAAACTGAATGAAATCTCTTATGACGAAATGCTGGAACTGGCTAACCTTGGCGCTGCTGTACTGCATCCGCGCGCAGTGGAATATGCCAAGCACAACAATGTACGTCTCGTTGTACGCTCCAGCTTTAACTATAATGAAGGAACCGTGGTGAAGGAGGAAGCAAGCATGGAACAGGGAGCAGTAGTCAGTGGGATCGCTTACGATAAAAACGTGGCGCGGATTACAATCAGAGGGGTTAACGACCTGCCTGGTGTACTCGCCAAAATGTTCGGTGAGCTGGCATCCGCCAAAATCGACGTTGATATTATCGTGCAAAGTGGTGTCATGAATGGCAAAGCAGACTTTTCCTTTACCGTCAGTCTCGAAGATCGTCTGGGCGCGCTGAATGTGATCGAGAATATTGGCGGTGAGCTTCCTTATGATGAAGTGACTTCCGAAGTGGATCTGGTCAAAGTATCTATTGTAGGCGCAGGTATGGTCAGCCATCCCGGTGTAGCTGCACAGATGTTCAAAGCTATTTCCGATCAGGGAGTCAGCATCAAGATGGTCAGCACCTCCGAAATCAAAGTGTCCTGTGTAATCGAAGCAGGAAGGCTTAATGATGTGGTATCTGCTCTGCATACTGCATATGGTCTGGATACCGAAGAACAGGCATTTGTCGGCGGACCGCAGGATCGTCGCTAATTTCTGGATATAAAGTCAATAATATATAGCGTTATTTATGGCGGGAACATCATTTTAAAGAAGATGTTCCCGCCTTTTTCATGAATATGCTATAATACATAGCGTTATGTGAAATTACCCCTAACTGAGTGTTTTACATTATACTCAGGTTACAGGCAAAGAAGCCAAAGGAGTGAATTAATAGATGTTTAAATTAAACGAAATTAAAGAGCTGATTCAACTGTTGGATGAGACGTCCGTTCAGGAAGTTGAAATCGAAAATGAAGGTTCCCGTCTGGTAATCCGCAAGCCGGGTAAAGCAGAGACTGTCTATGTACAGGCTCCAACTGCTGCACCTGTTATGCAGCAAGCCAGTCAACCAACTGCTGCACCACAAGCAGCACCTACAGCCCCAGCTGCGACGGCAGCACCGGAAGTGGATCCGACTCTACATACCATTGCATCTCCAATGGTCGGAACGTTCTACCGCTCCCCTTCTCCAGAAGCGGGTTCATTTACAGGTGTAGGCGAGAAAGTAACCCACAAATCCGTCGTATGTATCATCGAAGCGATGAAGCTGATGAACGAACTGGAAGCGGAAGTGAACGGAACGATCGTTGAAGTGCTTGCTGAAAACGGACAGCTCGTTGAATACGGACAGCCTCTGTTCCTGGTAAAACCGGAATAATCTGTGCTATTCGTGTATAAGGCCGGAGGAGGAAAAGCAAAATGAAATTTCAAAAAATATTAATCGCGAACCGTGGTGAAATTGCGGTTCGTATTATCCGTGCATGTCGTGAACTCGGCATCTCTACAGTAGCGGTCTATTCCGAAGCAGATCGTGATTCACTGCATGTTCGTCTTGCGGACGAAGCTTATTGCGTAGGACCTACGCTGTCGAAGGACAGTTATCTGAATCTAACCAACCTGATGAGTGTAGCAACACTGACAGAATGTGATGCGGTACACCCGGGGTACGGATTCCTGGCAGAAAACGCGGATTTTGCAGAAATCTGTGAATCCTGCAATATTACCTTTATTGGACCATCTCCCGATGCGATCAACCGTATGGGAGACAAATCCGAAGCGAAACGTACTATGCTGGAAGCAGGCGTACCGGTTATTCCGGGTTCCGACGGTATCGTCGAAGATCTGGATGAAGCGGTAAAAATCGCACGCGGAATCGGTTATCCGGTCATCATCAAGGCAACTGCCGGTGGTGGCGGTAAAGGGATTCGTCTGGCAGAAGATGAAGAGTCACTCGTTAAACAGATTACCAATGCCCAGCAGGAAGCCGAGAAAGCTTTTGGTAACGGCGGCGTATATCTGGAGAAGTATCTGACCGGTATGAAGCACGTTGAAGTGCAGATTATCGCCGACCGTCATGGCAATGCCGTGCATTTGGGTGAGCGCGATTGTTCCGTACAGCGTCGCCGTCAGAAACTGGTCGAAGAAGCACCATGTCCGGTACTGTCTCCGGAGCTGCGTGCCGAAATGGGAGCAGCAGCTGTACGTGCAGCACAGGCGGTTAATTACTCCGGTGCCGGGACGCTTGAATTCCTGCTTGGTCAGGATGGCCAGTTCTACTTTATGGAGATGAATACGCGTATCCAGGTAGAACATCCGGTAACGGAGATGGTCACTGGTGTTGATTTGATTCAGGAAATGATCCATGTGGCTGAAGGCAACCCGCTTTCCTTTACCCAGGAAGAAGTAAAAATCAACGGCTGGTCGATCGAATGCCGTGTGAATGCGGAAGACCCGGAGCGCAACTTTATGCCAAGTCCCGGCAAAATCGGATTCTACCTGCCGCCAGGTGGTCCAGGTGTACGTGTCGATAGTGGCGCATATCCAGGTTATACGATCTCCCCTTATTATGATTCGATGATCGCCAAGCTGATCGTATGGGCACCAACACGTGAAGAAGCGATTGCCAAAATGAAGCGTGCACTGGATGAATTCGCGATTGAAGGTATTCATACAACAATCCCGTTCCATATGCGTCTGCTGAGCCATGAGACGTTTGTGCGCGGTGATTTTGATATCAAGTTCCTCGAAGAAAACGAGGTATAATCCGGTTTGTCAACCAAACAGGGACGTGTTATATTTAGTTTATCTGGCAGGAGGTGTATAAAATGAGTACATTACCGACTGAATTCGAACGGACCGATATTGGAGAAATCCAGATTGCACCGGAAGTTATCGAAGTGATCGCCGGACTGGCTACGATTGAAGTGAACGGTGTAGCCGGAATGAGCGGTGGCTTTGCCGGTGGGATTGCTGAGCTGCTCGGACGCAAAAATCTGTCCCGTGGCGTAAAAGTGGAAGTTGGACAACGTGAAGCAGCTGTAGACGTATCTGTTATTATCAAATACGGACACCGTCTGCCTGAAGTGGCGGCTGAAATCCAGCGCAACGTCAAACGTTCAATCGAGACCATGACCGGACTGAATGTCGTAGAAGTAAACGTACAGATCCATGATGTTCATCTCGAGACAGTAGAGCGAATTGAAGAGACTGAGTTTACACAACGTGTGAAATAAATGAGCAGCATCAATCTGCTCAATACTGAACCCCCGACGTCACTGTCAGGGGTTTACTATAATGTAAGGAGGTCGCACATTCTTGGCTAAAATCATGGATCGGCTGTTATTGTTTATTTACAGCCTGAGTATTGGAATTTTATCTGTGCTGGCGATCCTGCTGCTAAGCGGACAGGTGCCGATGGAGCTTGATTACCGGAATGAGCAGACCCTTTATATTACCGTCATTGCGGTGGCGGTTATCCTGTTCCTGCTGAGTATTCGCTTTTTCTATGTATCGATTCGTACCGAGCGTGGTCATCTGAATGCTGTTCATCAGCGTACGGAATTCGGTGATATACAGATCTCGCTGGAGACGATTGAGAATATGGCGCTCAAAGCAGCAGAGCGTACACGTGGAGTTCGTGATGTCAAAACACGCGTACGTGTGGTAGAATCAGGTCTTGAGATTATGATCCGGGCGATTGTGGATGGAGAGCATTCCATACCAGGTCTATCGGAAGAAATGCAGAAAAGTATTCAAAAACAGATCGAGGATATTACCGGTATTCCGGTCTCGTCTGTTGCTGTATATATTGCCAATATCGTTCAGTCCCCTGCCTTCAAAAGCAGAGTGGAGTAGAAGGGAGTTCTCCTGATGATGTGGAAAGCGATCTGGGACACTCACGGTGGACGAATCCTTGGCGTACTGGCCGGTATCGGCTGCGGCATACTGTATCTGATCATTGGCTTTTGGGATATGTTGTTCTTTGCATTGTTAGTGTTCATAGGTTATATCGTCGGCCGTAACCGGGATCTCCGGTTGGGTCCAACCATTCCCTGGCAACGGATCAGCGAATGGCTGGCAGACCGCTGGCGTCCATTTCGTTGAACCCTGTCATACATCATTCCCGGATTGCAATCCTATTTATAGCAGGCATTACCGGGAATGCTGAATGGCAGGTTTTTTTGTTGGTATGGACAGATTCTACGTTTATATAACACAGGAAAACAACCGGTGTTCTTTTTCGTGAAGACAGCGGATTTGATAAACCGGCAGGTGCTGGCCACCTGACCGTGAAAAATACAAGGTGAGCGTTCCGTAATGGATATTGCATTAGATCCATACACGCAATCACCAGGAGGATAATTAGTAATGAAAAGAAGATTAGCGCGGGAAATTACCGTACAAAGCCTGTACCAGATGGAAATGAACGAGGTAAAAGCAGAAGAAGCAATTATGATTCTGCTGGAAGAAGCAGCCGCCGATAACGAATCCGAAGTCGAGCTTAGTGATGAAGCCCAGCTCAAAACGTATGTACTCGATGTCGTTAACGGGATCTGGGAGAACAAGGAAGCGATTGACCAGCTGTTGGTAGATTATTTGCAGAACTGGCAGGTAAGCCGTCTGTCCCGTGTAGATCGTCAGATCCTGCGTCTGGCTGTCTATGAGATGGTATTTACCGATGGTGTTCCAGCCAAAGTTGCTGTCAACGAAGCAATTGAACTGTCCAAGCATTTTGGAACCGAAGAATCCGGCAAGTTTGTTAACGGTGTACTCGGCAAAATGATTCATGACCTGGACAAATTGAAATCCCAAAAAGGCTGATAAACCGCAGCTAACGAATAGCATCCGCACCCTAGAATAGCCCACTGCATGAAAATCAATGATGGTAAGCTTAACCCTTATGCGTTACCCTATCAAAAATTAATTTTCTGAACAGATAAAGGAGCGATTATCATGGCAGCAACAATCATTAGCGGTAAACAGATTTCCGAGGAGATTCGTCAAGATATCAAACAGGAAGTGGACAAAATGAAAGCAGAAGGCTTCCAGCCAGGTCTGGCGGTTGTCCTTGTCGGTGATGATCCGGCTTCACATGTTTATGTACGCAATAAAGAAAAGGCCTGCCATGATCTGGGCTACTATTCCGAAGTACATCGTTTGTCGGCAGAGACTTCCCAGGAAGAACTGCTGGAGATGATTCACAAGCTGAATAATCAGGATAATATTCACGGGATTCTCGTACAGCTGCCGCTACCGAAGCAGATTGAGGAGAAAGCAATTATCAACGCTATTTCTCCCGAAAAAGATGTGGATGGATTCCATCCGATCAATGTAGGGAATCTGGTCATCGGCGATGACAGTCTGCTGCCATGTACACCGGCTGGCGTGATCGAGATGATCAAGCGTACCGGTATCGAAATGTCCGGCAAGCATGCCGTAGTCATTGGCCGCAGCAATATCGTCGGCAAACCGGTCTCCCTGCTGCTGCAACGTGAGAATGCGACAGTAACGATGTGTCATTCCCGTACGACCAATATGAAAGAAATTGCCCGTCAAGCAGACATCCTCGTGGTAGCGATCGGTCGTGCCAATTTTGTGGATGCCAGCTATATTAAGCCGGGTGCAGTAGTCATTGATGTGGGCATGAACCGTCTGGACACTGGCAAGCTTGCCGGTGACGTCGATTTCGAAAGTGCCAAAGAAGTATCCGGTCCGATTACTCCGGTGCCGGGTGGCGTAGGACCGATGACGATTACCATGCTGATGAAGAACACGCTGGTAGCTGCCAGACGTGCCCACGGTTTGAACTGAGAAAGGGGATCTTATGCAGCAACAGCAGCGTATATACTCCATCAAGGAGATTAACAAATATATCCGGATGAAAATGGAGTCCGATTCGCTGCTCTCCGAAGTATGGCTGAGAGGCGAAATATCGAACTTCACTCACCATTCCAGCGGACATATGTATTTTACCCTTAAAGACGAAAGCAGCCGTATCAAATCGATTATGTTTGCTTCGTACAATCAACGTCTTCCTTTTATTCCAAAAGAAGGCGCGCGCGTGATCGCCAAAGGCTATATCTCGGTATACGAACGGGATGGTCAATATCAGTTCTATGCTACCCAGATGCAGCCTGATGGTATTGGCAGTCTGTATCTCGCGTATGAACAGCTCAAGCAAAAGCTTGAACATGAAGGTTTATTTGATTCTGCACGTAAGCGTCCGCTACCACAGTATCCACGTACGATTGGTATCATTACTTCGCCAACCGGCGCGGCAGTACGGGATATTTTGACTACCATTCGCAGACGCTATCCCGTCGTGAAGATTGTAGTCTATCCGGTACTTGTACAGGGTAAGGGAGCTGCACCATCCGTAGTCAAAGCCATTCGCAATCTAAACCGGATCGGTGAAGCCGATGTGCTGATTGTCGGTCGCGGTGGGGGTTCACTGGAAGAGCTATGGGCATTTAACGAAGAAATGGTGGCTCGTGCGATTGCGGAGTCCCGGATTCCAGTCATTTCGGCTGTGGGTCATGAGACCGATTTTACAATTGCCGATTTTGCTGCCGATCTTCGTGCTGCCACTCCTACGGCAGCCGCTGAACTGGCGGTACCGAATATTATCGAACTGCGCGCTCAGGTGCAGCAGATGCGTCGTCAGCTCAGACAGGGATTACTGCGTCTGTCCCAGCGTCAACGTGACCGGTTGAATCGTCTCAAGCGCTCACCGGCTTTGCTACATCCGCAGCGTCAGCTGGTGCAGCATATGACCCGTCTGGATATGCTGGAGCGTCGTCTGACGAGCAGTCTGCAGCGCCGTGCTCATATCCAGCGTGATCGTCTTGGGCGTTCCAATCAGCGATTGGCCAGACATAATCCACAGGAACAGCTGATTTATGCACGCAGACGTACGGATACCGCACGTCGTCAGCTGGAACTTCGTATGCAGCAGATTTTACGGCAAAAACAACAAAAACTCGGCTTCGGCCTCAAACAGCTGGATGCTCTGAGCCCCCTCAAGGTTATGGCCCGGGGATACAGCCTTGTATACGATGAACAGCAGGAACAGCTCGTCAAGTCTGTCAATCAGGTGACGACCGGTGAGATGATCACCGTCAAGCTGGAAGACGGACAATTGAATTGTCAGGTACAACATATCGAGGAGGCGGACAACAATGGCAAAGGCAGCAAAGGAACAGGAGCTTAATTTTGAACAGGCGATGGACCGGCTGGAAGAGATCGTCTCCGAACTGGAACATGGCGATGTTCCGCTGGAAAAAGCAATCGATCTTTTTCAACAGGGAATGAAGCTGTCTCAGGTATGCGGATCCAAGCTGGAAGAAGTGGAACGCAAAATTGAAATGATCGTGGAGGAAGACGGAGAACTGCGCAAAAAGCCTTTTGACAGCGCAGAAAGCGGTGAACCGATTGAGTAACCGTCCGGAACTGAAGCAATATATTCAGGATATTTCTACCTATATGGAATCACATCTGCAAAATGCCCTGCCTACGAGCTGGCAGGTGCCTGATACACTGCAGCAATCCATGCTGTACTCGCTTATGGCAGGAGGCAAACGCCTACGTCCTGTATTTGTCATTGCAGCGGCAGAAGCGCTTGGAGGCAGCAGGGAAGCTGCTGCTCCGGTTGCCTGTGCAGTAGAAATGGTGCATACGTACTCACTCGTTCATGACGATTTGCCTGCTATGGATAATGATGATTATCGGCGCGGCAAATTGACCAACCACAAAGTGTACGGTGAAGCGATGGCTATTCTGGCAGGAGATGCACTGCTAACGCATGCTTTTCATAGCGCAGCAGGAGCTCTTCAAACAGGTGTCCCTGCAGAAGCTGTCGTAGCCATCATCAGCGATCTGGCAGAGTATGCAGGACCGCGTGGTATGGTGGGTGGTCAGGTGGCAGATATGCAGGGCGAGCAGGGAATGACCGAACTGTCTCAGCTGCAGTACATTCATCTGCATAAGACAGCAGATTTGTTCATGTTTTCCCTGACATCTGGAGCACGTACAGCGGGAGCCACGGAATCACAATTGGCTGCACTGCGCCAATTCGGTTCGGATATCGGCCTTGCTTTTCAGATTCAGGATGACATTCTGGATGTGATTGGCGACGAAGCCAAACTGGGCAAAAAAACGCAAAGTGACAGCAAGCTGCAAAAAGTCACCTATCCATATTTCATCGGTCTGGAAGAATCGCAGCGGGAAGTAGCCCGTCTGACAGCGAGTGCCAAGACATCGCTGCAGCAGGCCGGACTGCAGGATTCGAGCCGACTGGAGGAAATTGCTGACTATCTGGTGCAACGTGATCATTAAAGGTTACGTATAGCCATGAAGGTTCGTCTATTCTAGAGATAAGCGACACTTAGTGCCGCAAAAGTGACAAGATTTCGAAATAAGTCATGCTTGTGGTATAGTGAATAGTAATAATATATCGAAGAATAGCTGAATAAAATCAATTTGGATGTACATTAATGTGTCCAAAGGAAAGCGGGGAAATGGTGTGCTGCTTCCACAGATTCATCAACCAAGTGATCTTAAAGATCTGACAACAGAACAATTAACCGTACTGGCAGGAGAGATTCGTCAGTTTCTGATTGAAAAATTATCGGCAACCGGCGGACATCTGGCCTCCAACCTCGGGGTCGTGGAGCTTACCCTGGCACTGCATTATTTGTATGACAGTCCCAAAGACAAGTTTATTTTTGACGTAGGACATCAAGCGTACGTGCACAAAGTACTTACTGGACGCATGGATCGTTTTGATACCCTGCGTAAATACAAAGGATTATGTGGCTTTGTCAAACGAAATGAAAGCGAACACGATGTGTGGGAAGCTGGTCACAGCAGCACGTCGCTGTCTGCTGCCATGGGTATGGCACTTGCACGTGATTTCAAAAAAGAAAACAACAAAGTCGTTGCCGTAATCGGTGACGGCGCGCTGACTGGCGGTATGGCTTTTGAAGCATTGAACCATATCGGTCATGAGCAGCGCAAACTGACCGTGGTACTGAACGATAACGAAATGTCCATCGCACCGAATGTAGGCGCCATGCACAAATATCTGGGCAAAATCCGCTCGGATAAAGGATATCTTCGTGCCAAGGATGAAGTTGAGCAGTTGATCAAAAAAATCCCGGCGATTGGCGGTAAAATTGCCAAAACGGCAGAAAAGCTCAAGGATACGCTGAAATATGCAATGGTATCGGGTGTACTGTTCGAAGAGCTGGGCTTTACCTACTTTGGGCCGGTAGACGGACATGATATGCCCAAATTGCTGGAAACATTCCGTCAGGCAGACAATGTGGATGGTCCTGTACTGATCCATATTGTGACGATCAAGGGTAAAGGTTATCTGCCGGCTGAAGCGGATTCATACAAATGGCATGGAATCACGCCATACAAAATCGAATCCGGTCAGGTTGTCAAAGCTGCGGGTCATCCAATGTATACCGAAGTATTTGGTCAGACACTGATCGAACTTGCGGAGCAGGATGAGCGTATTGTAGCTGTTACACCTGCAATGCCTGGTGGATCGGGATTATTCCCGTTTGCCAAGCGTTTCCCGGATCGGATGATTGATGTAGGTATCGCGGAACAGCACGCAGCAACAATGTGTGCGGCTCTGGCCATGGAAGGCATGAAGCCGGTCTATGCGGTATATTCTACCTTTATGCAGCGTGCATACGATCAGATCGTTCATGATATTTGTCGTCATAATGCAAATGTAATGTTTGCGATCGACCGGGCCGGCTTTGTCGGAGCGGACGGAGAGACTCATCAGGGGGTATATGATATCGCCTTTATGCGCCATATTCCGAATATCGTGATTATGATGCCAAAAGATGAGAATGAACTGCGTCACATGATGAAGACGGCGCTTGATTATAATGAAGGCCCTATTGCTTACCGTTATCCACGTATTAACGGTCTTGGTGTAGCAATGGATCAACAGCTCGTTCCAATCCCGATCGGTACCTGGGAAAAAGTCCGTGAAGGCGATAATTATGCGATTCTCGCTTCTGGACCGATGGTACAGATGGGCATGGAAGTTGCCGAAGAACTCAAGCGTGATGGCATGAACGTGGCTGTAATCAATGCCCGTTTCATGAAGCCGCTGGATGAGCAAATGCTGCTGGAATTGGCGGACAAAGGTACACGCATGCTGGTTGTCGAAGAAGTATCCCAGGCAGGAAGCATGGGTAGTGCTGTACTGGAATTCTATGCTGCCAAAGGGCTGCATGATGTGACAGTAGGTCTGATGGGTATACCTGATGAATTTATCGAACATGGCAGCATCAAGGATCAGCAGTGTGAAGCAGGCCTGACACCGGAAAATATTGCCGCATCTCTGCGCGCACTGGCTCCCGGCAAAGCCTGGACGTTCCAGAAAAATTCCGTATAATTTACTGGTACCTGGAATACCTGGAATACCTGGAATACAACGGTGATATCGCAGGAACAAACTTTTTGTATCAAAAATTGTTCTGCATAACTACCGACAGTAACAAGTAAAATCGATAGTAACGAAGCGGGAGGGCATCTTTCCGCTTCGTTTGCTGTTTGAGCGGATGAATGAATTTTTATATTATTTTCACTGTATGCTCTAACGTTAATGTCGGGTGTGGCAGTACAATAGATGAGAGCTGCATAAGCATCTCATAGCAACTTGGCGTTCTAATTAGATAACATCGATCCCCACGTATTTATTATTAAAATGAAGGTAGGAGTTACTTACCATGGCAAGTGATAAAGAGCGGGTTGACGTACTACTCGTAGAGCAGGGCTATTATGAAAGCCGTGAAAAGGCCAAAGCAGCCGTTATGGCTGGTCTGGTCTATGCCGGCACCGAACGTTTGGAAAAGCCGGGAATGAAGATTGGCCGCGATACAGCGCTGAATGTTAAAGGCGCTATACATCCATATGTAAGTCGCGGTGGTCTGAAGCTGGAAAAGGCACTTAAGCATTTCGGGATTGATATGACCGGTCGGACGATGCTGGATATTGGTTCATCTACTGGAGGATTCACAGATTGTGCGCTGCAAAATGGTGCAGAATATGTCTATGCGATTGATGTAGGTTACAACCAGCTGGACTGGTCGCTGCGTAATCACCCTCAGGTCTGTGTAATGGAGCGAACTAATTTTCGCTATATGACGCCTGATCAGCTGGAAGGTCCCGTGCCGAACTTTGCCAGTATTGATGTATCCTTTATCTCGCTTCGTCTGATGCTGCCTCCGCTGAAGGAATTGCTGGACAAGCCAGCGGATATCGCAGCGCTGATCAAACCTCAGTTCGAGGCAGGACGGGAGAAAGTAGGCAAAACCGGCGTTGTACGCGATCCCAAAGTTCATCAGGAAGTACTGCTGAATGTATTATCTTTTGCCCGGGAAATGGGATATGTATTAAAAGATCTTACATTCTCGCCGATTACAGGGGGAGAGGGTAATATCGAGTTCCTCGCTCATTGGTATCTGCCATCCGGTGAGGGAGATGATACGATCGAGCAGCTGGATATACTGGATATTGAGCAATTGGCTGCCAAGACAGCCGCAGAAGCCTCACATACCTTTAGAGGTGGAGCAGCCAAACACCAGTAAAAGTGGATTTAGAGCAGCCATACAGAGGCAGTACGGCTTATAACAAGATTTATAAAATAAAGTTAAAATGACAGTGAGCCGACACAGAAAAAGCTTGCTGCTAAGCTTCACGCTGGCAGCAGGCTTCTTGTGCTGGAGACTGGAGCAGCTGGAAGACAGGAGATAACGTTGTAAAAAATTTAACGATTAAAGTTTTATTTGGCTATTGATTTACGAACAGATATTCCTATATAATGAGAACGAACGTTCCGCCCAATAACCATTTTGCTACAGGGTTGGACCTTACCGTTCTGGATGTTACAATAGGATAATGTGCGAAGCTGGATTGAATGTCGTTAAATGGACTACAATATTTTCCATTTATACAAAGGATTATACCTGATCCATAGCGAATAATTATAGGTCTGATTGCATAAGATAAACCTATTATTCACAGGTATTTACGACAATAATCACTTGCATGCTAACTATAGAGCATACCATTAACGGAGGTCTGTATGAAGGGACAGCGACATATCAAAATTAGAGAAATTATTACACACCAGGATATCGAGACACAGGACGATCTGGTTGAAGCATTGCGCCAAGCGGGCTTCCAGGTTACCCAGGCTACCGTATCCAGGGATATCAAAGAACTATTGCTAATCAAAATTCCGACGGATGACGGAAGATATAAATATTCTTTACCAACGGATCAACGCTATAACCCCGTGCAAAAGCTTAAACGTGCACTGGTGGACAATTTCCTGCAAATTGATTTTACGACCAATCTGGTAGTTATGAGATGTCTGCCCGGTACAGCCAACTCCATTGCGTCCCTGATCGACAGCATGGAATGGTCACAGATTATGGGTACCATTTCCGGTGATGATACGATGCTGATCATTTGCCGTACCGAAGAAGACAGCCAGAAAGTAATCGAGCAGATTATGGGATTCATCTCCTAGTTACAGAATCTACTTGATCCATGCGTCGTGTTCAATGCAGCCAGTCTGCGATTTGCCGGAAGTATAGTCTGTGGTGAAAAGCGTTGCTCCCTAGTCTTGTACACGAAGAGGAGTGAGCTCCATGCTGGTCATGCTGAGCATTAAAAACCTGGCTGTTATTGAAGAAATCGACGTTTACTTTCATAAAGGATTCCATGTACTGAGCGGTGAGACCGGTGCTGGTAAATCCATCATTATCGATGCGCTCGGTCTTATTGCAGGCGGAAGAGGCTCAGCGGATCTGGTTCGTTACGGATGCGACAAAGCAGAGATGGAAGCGCTGTTCGAACTGCGCGCGACCCATCCGGTATGGGATACCTTATCCCGTCTCGGTATTCAGGGAACAGCAGAGGAGCATCTGGTTATTCGCCGTGAAGTAACGGTAAATGGCAAAAGCACCGGACGCATTAACGGGCAGCTCGTCAATCTGTCGATGCTGCGTGAAGTAGGCGAACAGCTGGTTAACATCCACGGCCAGCATGAGCACCAGTCTCTGATGAAGCCGGAACGTCATCTGGGATTGCTGGATACATTCGGCGATGTCAAGATCGGTCCGGTCAAAATGAAATATCATGAGCAATACAATGCCTATATCAAGGTCGAACGCGAATTGCGTGATCTGCAGGAAACCAGTCAAAAAACGTATCAGATGATGGATCTGTATCGCTTCCAGCTCGAAGAGATCTCTTCTGCGAATCTGCAGCCGGGTGAAGATGAAGAGCTGCAGGAAGAGCGTCTGCGCCTTGCACATAGCGAGAAAATGATGGATTCCGTATCAGGTAGCTATCATAATCTGAATGGTGATGGCAGCATGGGCGCACTTAGCGTAGCATTGTCCCGTCTGGGCGATGTATCCCGCTATGACTCCAAGAATCTCGATCCTATTGTAGAGCAGCTGCAATCAGCCTATTATCAGCTGGAAGATGCTGTATACCAGCTGCGCAGTTACCAGGAGAATATTGAATTCAATCCGGGACGTCTTGAAGAAGTGGAATCCCGTCTGAATCTGATTTCCGGACTACGCCGCAAATACGGAGAGAATGTAGAACAGATTCTCGAGTATTATGAGAAAATCCAGCATGAGACAGATTTGCTGGAAAATAAGGATGAGCGTCTGCTTGAGCTTACCGACAAACGTGATAAGCTGCGCACCAAGCTGCTGGAGACTGGCGAGAAGCTGAGCAAACTGCGCCGCGAATGTGGACGGGAACTTGCCGAACAAGTAGAGGCAGAGCTGAAGGATCTGCAGATGCAGCGTACTTCACTGCGTGTCAATATTGATTATATTGAAGATGCGAATGGTGCATGCTGGAATGGCCGTAATATTCGCATTACCCGCCAGGGTATCGATACAGCAGAATTCCTGATTTCACCGAATCCAGGTGAACCGCTTCGTCCACTCGGCAAAATTGCTTCCGGTGGTGAGCTGTCACGTATCATGTTGGCACTCAAAAGTATCTTTGCCCGTCATGATCAGGTACCTGTACTTGTATTCGATGAAGTGGATACTGGGGTTAGTGGCCGGGCAGCACAGTCGATTGCCGAGAAGCTGTTCAAGTTGTCTTCGGAATGCCAGGTATTCTCGATCACTCACCTTCCACAGGTCGCTTGTATGGCAGATCATCAATATCTGATTGAGAAGCAGATTGTTGGGGATCGTACAGCTACCCGTGTTGTATCCTTGCATGAAGATGGCCGGGTCGATGAATTGGCACGTATGCTGGGTGGCGTGGAGATTACCGAGAAAACGAATCATCATGCTCACGAGATGCTCAAATTGGCAGAAGCACGCAAAGATGATTCTTCCTATGCCGTGCATTAAGTTGCAATTGATGGATCTACCGACTGTAATCTAGGTTGTGATTACTTAGCGGGATCTGCTCATTTCTGTATACAACCATAATCATCACGAGGAGAGCTCAAAAGAAGCTCTCCTTTTTTATAGCCGATACATAAATACCATGTATTATTTGAAAAAATGGCAAAAAAACCCGATTTTTGTTTTCGACAGAAGGGATTATAATAAAAATGTCGAAACTATATAAAGTAAGGTGAAAAATCAACTAGACGATTGAATATTGTCGTATGGATATGAGTAATATGAGCAAGATTTCAAGAAATAATAACTATTTTAACCAATGACCCAAGGGGGAATTTTTGATGTCTACTATTCGAGTACTACTGGCTGATGATAACCGCGAATTTACCAATATGCTGGCTGAATATATTTCCAATCAAGAAGATATGGAAGTAGCAGGGGTCGCTTTTAACGGAGAAGAAGTATTGAAGACGATCGAGCAGCTGCCTGAACTGCCGGATATACTCATTTTGGATATTATTATGCCACATCTGGATGGATTGGGTGTACTGGAACGTCTGCGTGATATGAACCTGAATCCAACGCCAAAAGTAATTATGCTGACGGCATTTGGTCAAGAGAATATTACACAACGTGCAGTGCAGTTGGGCGCTTCTTATTACATTCTGAAGCCGTTTGATATGGAAGTACTGGTCAGTCGGGTGCGTCAATTGGTTGGTATACCGGTGACAGCAGGCGGTGGCACTATGCAGCCTTCAGGCACGAACAATACAATTAACAAATCATCGCTCTCTTCACCACCAAAAAGCCGTAATCTGGATGCCAGTATTACAGCCATCATCCACGAGATCGGTGTACCGGCTCATATTAAAGGATACCAGTATCTGCGCGAAGCGATTACAATGGTATATAACAATATTGAGATTCTGGGTTCGATTACCAAAACACTATATCCGGCAATCGCTGATAAATTCAAAACGACACCATCTCGTGTAGAGCGAGCGATTCGCCATGCGATTGAAGTCGCTTGGACCAGAGGGAATATTGACAGCATCAGCCATCTGTTTGGCTATACCATCAATATCAGCAAATCCAAGCCAACTAATAGCGAATTTATTGCGATGGTAGCCGACAAGCTGCGTATTGAAAATAAAGTGTCCAACTAACTCATCGATTTTCAAAAATATATCTGCACTTATCGAATCTATAACAAGATCAACAAACAAAACAATAATCAACTAATTAGATCCTGGCAAAAGCATTCATCTTTAATAGGTGAACGCTTTTATGGTGTCATACACAGTGTATATGCTCGAAAGAGGGTATCATTACTAAGTTATAGATAGCAGCATTTCTTCGATAGTACAGTATTATTTTTCACGAATATACTGTTCATTCTAGCAAGTCTTTTTAATCAAAAGCTTATTTATCTTGTTTATAAAGTAATTCATTTTCTCACGTGCACAATGTACGGTAATAAGGAGGAACCATTGTTGTCTAGATCCCACAATCCATCTAGCGGGAAATCAACTTCTCATGTGAATTCCAAGCAAGCGCAGATACAAAATTTCGCAAAACAACCCATTTCCTTGAGAGAGCATTTACGGGCCGATTGCGAGCAATGTGTAGGGCTATGCTGCACGGCACTGGCTTTTAGTGCTTCGGCTGATTTTAATATGGACAAGCCTGCCGGACAGCCATGCCATCATTTACAGGAAGATTATCGCTGTGGCATTCACAACGAACTGCGTAATAAAGGATTCCGTGGTTGTACGGTCTATGACTGTTTTGGTGCAGGTCAGCAAATTGCGCGTTATACATTTGATGGGAAGTCCTGGCGGCAGCAAGAAACAGCGCAGAAGATGTTTGAAGTCTTTCCAATTATGCTGCATCTACATGAACTGATCTGGTATCTGGAGCAGCTTGTTACAATGGACGCGGCTGCAGCCTATCATACAGCAGCATCTGAATTGTCCAGAGAGCTGCTATCATTGACATATCTGGATCCTGCGAAGTTGCTGAAGCTTAATCGAGGCGAGCTTCATATGCGTGTAAATGTACTGCTGACAGAAGGCAGTGAACAAGTACGTTCTAAGGCGCGACGTCTATATCTTACAGCAGATAAGCAGCCGCGTAATTATGAACGTGGAGTTGATCTGATTGGCAAAAATCTGCGTGCTGCTAATATGGTCGGTACTAATCTGCGGGGAGCATACCTAATTGCTGCTGATCTGAGAAAGGCGGATTTACGTGGAGCCGATCTGATTGGAGCAGATCTAAGAGATGCTGATATACGCGATACTAATCTGAGCGAAACTTTATTCCTGACGCAATCCCAGATCAATGCTGCGATAGGCAGTGAAAGTACTATTTTGCCAGATGCACTGCTCCGTCCTGCTCACTGGCAGGTGAAATAACATGAATGAGCATCAGCATACTGCTTTGATATTGATTTCTTATGACTGATTTATAATTGTTAAAATTACAGATGATACAGATAGATTGAAAAATGGTCTATAATTCATTACAATTTAACAGTATCGCAGAATCGGCAGATATTAGCGCGATCCACCGTATAAAGGAAAGACAGAGAAAATAAATATCACCATAGGCTACAGACCCTGGTAGTTGATGTGAATAACAGATAGATTCTGTCATATTTCTCTGTAGTATACAAGCCTATCAAACAAGAATGAATGGAGGAGACAATATGGAAAAGATGAATGCTTGGGTATTCGTTATCGCTACATATGTAGTAGCCGTTGGTGTGTTTTTCGGCACATGGAAAATTAGCGATCTGCTGTTCTTCCAGTAAGTCGGCATAAAAGTTAACTTGGCTCTGCTGAATGATCATTTGTTTCGTGATCGACTATTTCCATCTTTCTGTACATATTGGACAATAGACAGACGGCAGGAAAAATAAAGGGCTATCCGTTATCTACGGAAAGCCCTTTATTTTGTAATTTGCTAAACGGTTATATTATTCAGTACATCCAGTTACCACCATGCCTGGAGATTCGATTTTATCTCATACATATAAACAGAAATCAGATTAGAATAAAGAAAATATTTTTCGCCGTCAGAATAAACCCTCCACAACAGCTTCCGGAATAACATTTGCTCAGCATTTCAGCATTTCAGCATTTCAGCATTTCAGCATTTCAGCATTTCAGCATTTCAGCATTTCAGCATTTCAGCATTTCAGCATTTCAGCATTTCAGCATTTCAGCATTTCAGCATTTCAGCATTTCAGCATTTCAGCATTTCAGCATTTCAGCATTTCAGCATTTCAGCATTTCAGCATTTCAGCATTTCAGCATTTCAGCATTTCAGCATTTCAGCATTTCAGCATTTCAGCATTTCAGCATTTCAGCATTTCAGCATTTCAGCATTTCAGCATTTCAGCATTTCAGCATTTCAGCATTTCAGCATTTCAGCATTTCAGCATTTCAGCATTTCAGCATTTCAGCATTTCAGCATTTCAGCATTTCAGCATTTCAGCATTTCAGCATTTCAGCATTTCAGCATTTCAGCATTTCAGCATTTATGTCCATTCTTTGCGATAAGCAAGTGGTGTACAATCCACTCTAGCTTTGAACAAATTAATAAAATGCGACACATTGTAAATGCCGACTGCGCTGGCAATCTGCTGAATACTTTTATTCGAATAACGCAGCATATTTTTTGCAGCATTGATTCGGATATTAATTAGGTATTCAATTGGCGGTAATCCGATATACTGTTTGAAATCTCGACTGAGTTGAAACTTGTTCGTGTTGTATTTTTGGGCCAGATCGTCGAGAGTGATTGGATCTGTATAATGATTTTCCAGAAACTGCTGTAAATCCAGAATAGAAGCAGGGATTGCATTATTTTTCTCCCCGATATGAATCGAAGTCAGTACAACCTCAGTAAGCAGCTGGACAATGAGCTGGGAGCTTATTAGCTCTGTTTTATTATTCCGAGGAATCTGGACATGGAGCAGTTGGCGCATCAATTCAGGAATGCTTGAGGATTCGGCTGGATGACAAACAGGAATCTGTCTTTGGCAGAATTGTTCATAATATCCATCCAATGTTGATCCCTGCACATGCACCCACAGAAACTCCCAATCGTCTTCTTCCATTGCTTCATAACGCTGGTACTCCATACAATTAATAAAAAACAGGTCGCCCTGACCAACTACATGCTGCTGCCCTTGATAATGCAATCTGCCACGTCCGGAGAGTGTGTGCAGAATTAAGTAAGAGTGCAGACGATCCCGCTCCGTGAAGTAAGGAAAGGTTGTCTTGAAGCGACCGATCTCCTGTACAAAAAAGTAAGTCGCTTGTGCAGTTGAAGACGGAGTAAGAATCAGACGGGTAGAATCGTCTGCCTCTATATATGAAGCTTTTTCCTGTTCGCTCATCATCAAATCGTCCTCCTGCATAGATCACATATATAGAGAAATGAATCTTAACTATGAATAGCCAGGGATGAATTACATTTAAATTGTAAGCGTTATCTTATAAATTGGCAATTACTTCATGTGTAAAGATGTAGGTATTTTTGCACAGTATGTATAGGCTACGAGCAACAAGTACCTGAAAAGAGATTCAAAAGAACAAAACAAGTAACAGGACGGTTTCTCCAAAATACAATTATAAATAGAAAGAAACGATTCGACAAAAAAGCCGCTGTCCCTTTTTCAACATAGAAAAGCCCCCTTATCCGGCCGGAAAGGAGGCAGCATACTAAAAGAAAATAGCTGAAGCGTCTTACTGTGTAATAGGTTGAGCAGTGGTCGATTTTCCATCCCATCCATTATAGTAAACCACTTCGGTAGCGATCGATCCGATTGAACCTGTCATGGATGCTACCATACGAAAAGTGCCCCAATCCGACGTCCAAATAGAAAACTGGCGATATCCTACAGGTTGGTCGAAAATTGTGACTTCAATTGGCTCCCATTTGCCTTTATCATAGTTATACTTTTCTGTAGAGAAAATCATATGTTCACCAGGATCCATATCATATCGAATATCTATACTGCTCGTATCGGGTGTATTCCATGAATAACTGTAAAAAACATTTTGATCCGGAGTAAACAGATGGGAGTCCGAATAGAAGCTGCCACCCATAGGTGATACTTGATCTGGAGCAGCTGCCTGAACAGACGTAGAACCAACAATCAACATACCTGTTAGACCCAGACAGATCATGAACATCCTCATACACTTTTTCATTATTCTTTCCTCCGTATCCTTAGAGAATATTAAAACAGGATGAATCAAACGCAAGAGATATATGCAGTCACCGGAATATTCGGTACAGCAACCCTCCAATCGTATGAAGTACCCATCCCGGAAGAGGAAAGATAATATGTATTGGGTCATAATGGGAATTTACCATATAATTCTTATGACTGCTATGGTCAAGAGAACTAAATCCATATAGTAAGGATGATAAAAGACAAAGTAAAAAGGCCACCCGCAGGTGGCCTTTCTAACCCAGATGGCGCTATTTAACTTTGACCGCATCCCGCGCCGCCGGAATTCTGATAATTAAACCAGAACCTCGGTTTGGGTAAAGGACGCGTTCAACATATGACTATTGATGTTGACGCACCTCCTTTCTGTATGAACTTATTTTAGCATAGGTTTACATAAACTTCTAGTACTATTTGCAAAAAAAGATAAAAATAAACTCTGTTGCGTGTGTAATGACATATGAAACATATCAGAAATACATCAAATTCATGATTATTTATTAAAGAGCTGAATTAATAGGTGAAATTTTGCCGAATTCCTGTATAATGCCTAATAAACACAGTCAAATTATACGGAATCTGTGAATTTATTAAATAAGCAGATGACAATCGATCATCTTCATTATAAAGTGTATCTACCGGTAATCACAAATGTCTCACTATCAAAAGTTTAAACGCATTAACTTGATAATTGCTATTACTCTGGTAAGATAGGTTTTGCACAGCGTTTGACTTTATATATGCTTATTTATAAAGGAATATTTTATGAAATTAGAAATCGAATTGATTCCCGATTCAACAATGATGATCAATCTTCGACAGCAGTTGAGCTCCTATCGTTGGCGCCAGCTGTCCAGACATATTCAGGAGCGAGATCAATATACATGTCAGATCTGCAGACGTGTCAAGGGTGAACAGATCGACAAACTTCATTGTCATGAAGTATGGGCTTTTGATGAAGAATATGGTATCCAGTATCTGATCGGTCTGCAATCTCTATGCTTTAAGTGTCATATGATAAAGCACATTGGTTTTGCAGAAATGAATGGCTGGATTGAGAAGTACCAACTGATCGAGCATTTTTGCTGGGTAAACCAAGTGGCAGCTGCCGATTATGCTATTCACTTTCATGAAGCGGTACAATTATGGATAGCTCGCAACCGGATCGACTGGCTCGTTGATCTTGGCGATTATACCGCTTATGAGATGCCTAAGCGGGGAGTAGAATAAATTCGGATAATGTGAGCCTGGCTATTATGATTACATAGTCTCCTGCCTATGACTTGTTTATACATGCATTATAAAAAAACAAAGACACTGCAAAGGTAAGCGTGTAATTTAACACATCCGATATGTATACCATCTTTATTATAAATTGAACTCATATTAATCAAAACGCTGATGATTACGCGGTCCTGTCGCTGCTGAATTTCCAGAACCTACACAAAACTGGATAGCTTGACCGGAAGCCGGATATTCGTAGTAAAATCAAAGCTGATTGCGAATTGCATAACATGGAATTTTAGTTAAATTCACGCTTTGATTAAAACGATATTTTGTAGTACATTAGCTGTTGAAGAAAGAGGAGGTTTCTAATGTACTCAAGCAAACAGAGTGACGCTCTACACATCATGACCTACACCCTGAATAGTGGTATCAAGGGCACTGTGCCTTTATCTAACCAACAAATTGAAGAATGGCTTGAAAGTTACAGAACCAATACCCGTTTCATCACCAGTATCGGCAAGGAATTTTTCGGTTTGAATCCGGAACTGGTCGCTGATTTTAAAGTACAGAATCAATTTTCCGATTATCAGCGTGTGCTGGTGCCCAATCAGCCGGAAGAGGCTGTAGACCATCTAAGCTCCGCGTATAAACAAAATGAGATTCTGATTAAAGTGGACTGCAAATGCGGAACTGCTTATACAACGGATTCGCCATTTATGCGTACCAAATGGTACTGCACCAAATGCAAGGAGATTGTTTTCCTCGATCCGAAAAAAGGCAAAGTCGAGACCTCACGCGGAGAAGCATTTTATATGACCAACAAATACTTCGTTGAGCGTGGTCCGATCGAATAACAAATACAGTCTGTAGACAGCGTGCTTCCTGTAACTCATACGGGGATATAGCTGGAAACAGACTGTTTGTGTGTCGTCCAAGGATGCATAACAATAAAAAATAATATATAAACCCAAATATGTCTTTTCGTAAATACAACTTGTTGTAAAGACATGCTGTGCATCCAAATAAAGACTTGCGGAAAGCCGTAACAGTCAACAGGAAAATAGCAGGCAAGAAGAGCATCGCAAATAGCTTTGTTCCTGGTCTGGAGCGGGATTTGCCGGTCATGCATGAACTGCAGTTCGCAGTATGTTATAATACGGGGCATGTGTCCGGGCAAATGTTCGGACTCAAGTTACCGAAAGGAGGATGCGATATGCGTTCATCAATGCCGTCATACCGTTCTCGTTCACTGCCGGTAGTCCGTTTGACGATCTGGATTGTACTGACCTTGTTATGGATGGGACTGATTTTCAGTGTATCCAACCAGCCGTATCAGCAGCAGGATATCAAGCCGCTATTGTCGGACTGGATCGCGGAACCGTCGCTTGAAGCGTTTACGCCATCACTTGAATTTACATATGGAGGGTATACGGTCAGCGGTCAACATCCTTATGATTTCTGGGAATTTTTTATTCGTAAAGCAGGTCATGTGAGTGAATTTGCACTGCTGACTTTTTTGTTGATTCGTGTATTTTCCCTGTTGACCGATGCTCGTTATGCTCCTCTGTTATGGGCTGGGCTTGTAGCTTATGCGTACGCAATGACAGATGAGTGGCATCAGAAATGGATTGCCGGTCGTACCGGTCATTTCTCGGATACGCTGATTGATGCTATCGGCATTGTGCTGATGGTTGTCATTTATATGCTGATACGGCGCCGCCGCTCCCGCAGCAGAGGCCTTCATTTTGGCTAAGTCAGAAAATGTACCTATCCAGATGTAGGAATAAGATACGATAGAATAAAAGGAGGACAGGTGCATCAAGCCTGTCCTTTTTTGTATGAAGATACTGTACATCCATATATGAAAGCGTTATTTTAATTACGGGTGATAACGTCTGCCGTGGAGCAGAGAAGGGTGGGAACAGATGGGTTATGATTCGAAAAGTACAGCGCAAAAACCGCATTGGTGGCATGTGAAGGATATAGGAGAGCGTCTTCGATATACAGCCGGAAAGCCCGAGTACGAACAGTGGTGGCAGGATATTCGCGATTATGCAGAGCTGGCGGTATCAGAACCACTGCCTGTTTTGACGTTTGAAGCTTTCCGGGAGTTTGGCGATACGGGCGGACGTGAACAGTATGAACGGATTTATTTTGACAGACGGGGCCGGATTGGAGCGCTGGCGATGATGGTGTTGCTTGATTCATCCAGTGCACAAAATGGACGAACCGTACAGGAATGGGCACAGGGTGAACACTCCTTATCTGATAATAATAGGAAGCAACAAAGAAAAAGAGAAGATTCCTTATTACACAAGAACGGGAGAGAAGAAGTATCTCCATCTCCTGTATATATACATACACTTGAAGAAGCGCTATGGGATCTGTGCGGAGAATACACATGGTGTCTGAATGCGCATCTGCCTGCAGAAAGTCCTTATCCGGTATGGGAGGAGATTGATCTGTTCGCTGCCGAGACAGCAGGTATGCTCGCCGAGCTGACTGTGCTGCTGAATGGCAAAGTAGATCATCGCATTATCCAGCGTATGCGTGATGAGGTACAGCGCCGGGTATTGCTACCTGCAGCTGATCCATCCCGTACTTTTGGCTGGGAGACAGCCGAGCATAACTGGTCTGCCGTATGCGGAGCAGGGTGCGGGATAGCGGCGTTACTGCTGCTGGAACAACCAGCGCAGACACAAGTACTGGAACGGATGACGAGAGCCGCAGCCCATTTCCTGAATGGATATGGAGAAGATGGAGGGTGTGCCGAAGGACTGGGCTACTGGGTCTATGGATTTGGTTACTATACGTACTTTATGGATATGCTGTCAGCGGCGGGATTGGATAAACAACAGACAATGAATGATCCGAAAATAAAAGCGATCGCGGCTTTTCCCGAATATATGCATCTGTCTGCCGGAAAGTTTGTTAATTTCTCGGATAGTGGAGAAGAAGAGATTCTTCCTCCGGGACTGTTGTCACGCTTGACGGAGCTAACTGGCAAGCCGTACTCCCTGCCTTTTGTTATGCCTACGCTTCGGGAAGATCCATGCCGTCGCTGGGGGCATCTGCTGCGGAATATATTATGGGCGGAACCTCGCTTTTTTGCAGTACCCAGCGCCATAGATACAGATCGAAGTATGTCTGAAGCTGCAAAAGTTACAGCTTGGGACGAAGCTCAGACAGAGACGGTATGTCATGGGTCTGGCGGAGAAATACCAGGGGCAGACGCTCAGGAGGATCATGAGCACGGAGGGCTGTTCAATCATTACTGGCACGATTTGTGCTGGCTGGTTAGCCGGGCAGAACTTCATATGCAGACAGAATATAACCTGACCAGTAGAGAAACAGCGGATACAGGGGACAAAGCAGCATTCACCACTATAGAGGCTCATATATCGGAATTGGCGGTATCAACTACAGAGACTCACATATCGGAATCGGCAGTATCCACTACAGCGGGCTATCCATCCGAATCGACGGATCATGAGAAAGCTATGTATATCGCCCAGTCTTCACTAATGAGCCACAAGTTCACAGCTGCTTTGGCTACCAAAGGTGGACATAATGACGAGCCGCATAATCACAATGATCTGGGCAGCTTTATTGTACATGCAGGTGGGGAGAATATTTTTTGTGATTTGGGAGCAGGGATGTATACACAGTCCTATTTTGCCCCGGGTCGCGAACAGATTCTGAATATCTCATCTGCCGGACATTCACTTCCGCAGATTAATGGCTGCGAACAGTATTCAGGACGCGCAGCAGCGGCGATTGTGGAACATGTCCAGACTGGCGATCATGAGGTGAAATTTGGACTGGATCTGACAGCGGCTTATCCCGCAGCTGCAGGCTTAAAAAGAATGAACCGGAATTTCCACTGGAAAATAAACGATAATAAACAGGAAATTAATTTGTATCTGCAGGATCATTTCCAGTTTGCTCAACTATCATCAGAATCCTCCCGAGATGATATGTCGATATACAAGGAAACAGAATATCATACTCAGAATCTGTCGAGACCGATAACAGAAAATACTACTCCAAATACAAAAGCTGCAAAAATGATGACTATGAATGATGCAGAAGAGTTAATAGATATGAAAAATACTATCGATCCAACGGATACGAAATCGACTACAACTACAACGTATACAACAGGTAAAGCTAATCCTCTAGCTAATGAATTGCAAGCTGGAGAAGAGAGGTTAGTATCGCAGTTCAATAATACGGAAGAAAATATAAAACGGACGGCTGTTAATCAGGTTATCGAGCGTCTGATCAGTCATGTACGACCGGTTGTGCATGCTCATGAATTGATCTGGACAGGAAAATGGGCCGAGATCAGACTGCAGATTCCGGAGGAGCAATATAATGTTGAGGTAGAGACAATTGACCATTATGATCATGATGGTCGTCCGATAGTAGTGTATCGTACTTCGCTAACTGTCAGAAAGAAATGGATGATAGAGCTGCCGATGCAGGAACTGCATTGCAATCTGGAATTTGCTATTCGGCCGCTTCTGTAATCAGCGATCTATATGTGGTAGAACAGCCTGCCAGCAGAGGTGTACAGATAATCTGAATCCAAAGAAGCCGCATGACCTTTTAACCAAAGGATCATGCGGCTTTTGGTATGTAATTGCATATATAATCGGAAATTTTTTCTTTTACAGAATGAAAAAGTAAAATCTGTCTTCAAATGAGTCATATTTGTGTCTTATGAGATGCAATTCTGCCCGTTACAATAACAACAGGAATACAAGTTGGACGCCGTCGCAGTCCGCGGCTGCAGCAGCGTCCCTTTCGCCAGGAGGTGTTGGTCTAATGGATCGTTCTACATCCGCTTCATCCTCGTCCAGGCTCAGTCGCTCCAGATCATGGTGGTCCATGACTGCCAAAGAGACGCTGGCCGGATATCTGTTTGCTGCTCCCATGCTGCTCGGATTGACGGTATTTATTCTGATCCCGATGATTTCGCTGTTTTTTATCAGTTTGACCAAGTGGAATTTTATTCAGGGACTCAGTGGAGTAGAGATGGTAGGTTTGGATAATTTCAGGCATTTATTTCAGGATAAGACCTTTTTTGTATCGATGTTCAATAATCTGAAACTGCTGCTTGCTGTACCGGTCGCTTTGTTCCTGTCACTGGTTATTGCGATCGTGGTCGATGAACTGGTGTATTTCAAAGGATTTTTCAAAATTATTTACTTTATGCCCTATATCTCCAGTATCGTGGCAGTTGCCATTGTTTTTCAGATTTTGTTCCATCCTTCCCAGGGGCCGATTAATGGATTTCTGATGTCGCTGGGGATCGAGAATCCACCCAAATGGCTGGCTGACCCGACGTATGCACTGCCTTCCATTATGCTGATTATTATATGGACCTCGATCGGATTTAATATGATTGTGTATCTGGCAGGTCTGCAGGCTATTCCCAAAGATCTGTACGAAGCAGCCGAAATCGATGGTGCCTCCAAATGGCGGCAGTTCGCAGCCATTACGGTGCCGATGCTCTCGCCGACTACCTTTTTCCTGTTGATTACAGGTGTTATCTATTCGTTCAAAACATTCGATCTGATCGCTGTACTGACTCAGGGTGGTCCTGCCAAATCAACGAATGTAATGGTCTACGAGATTTACGATCAGGCTTTTGTTAATTTGAAAATGGGTTATGCGGCGGCAGAGTCGGTATTTCTGTTTGCTGTTATTCTGCTCATTACTGTTCTGCAATTCTGGGGACAGAAAAAATGGGTCAATTATTGATACCAATTGGAGAAGAGGGGTATTCCTATGGATCAACCGCTGAAACCGGCCCTGCCTGCACACAGCTCCAAACCATCTTCCGGTTCATCGGTTACTTTGACGAGAATTATTGTAACCGCTATCATGCTTGTAGTTGGTATATTGTTTCTGCTCCCATTTATATGGATGCTATCAGCTTCGTTCAAGACTGAAGCCGATGTGTTCCAGTATCCGGTGCAGTGGATTCCGCATACATGGAATGCGATTGAAAATTACCGTACGGTCTGGTTTGGTGACCCGCCATTTATTTTGTATTACTGGAACTCGATCAAAGTATCGGTTATGACGATTCTGCTCTCTGTTGCTGCTTCGGCGATGGCAGCTTATGCCTTTTCCAAAATTAAATTTCCCGGTAGAGATACATTATTTGTAATTGTACTGCTGACGTTTATGATTCCCGGACAGGCGCTGCTTGTTCCACAGTTTATTATGTATCGAAGTCTGGGGTTGTTCGATACCCATATCGGACTGGTGCTGCTCGAATCGTTCAGTGCCCTCGGTACCTTTATGCTCAGACAGGCCTTTATGTCGATTCATACCGAGTTTATTGAATCGGCGAAAATAGATGGTGCTGGTCATGCACGGATCTTTATGCAGATTGCATTGCCACTTGTGCAGCCGTTTATTGCGACTTATGCCATCCTGCGGTTTATATGGACCTGGAATGATTATCAGGCACCGCTCATCTTTCTTCGTTCGCCGGAGCTGTTCACGGTGCAGCTGGGGATCAACCGGTTTGCGGATGCAACAGGAGAATATTATTCCCTGATTATGGCAGGTACCTGCTCGGCGATCTTGCCGCTGCTGATTGTCTTCCTGGTCGCACAAAAGCATGTCATTGGAGGAATTGCTCTGGGCGGAGTGAAAGGCTGAACAGGATTGCTGGAATTGGAAAATGGATTGTATAGTACCTAATGCCGAGGAGGATTATAATGAAGATAAAAATGATAGGTATACTGGGGTTGTGTCTTATGCTGCTGTTGGCAGGCTGCGGTTCTTCGCAGAAGGCAGCGACCACAGCTGACGGGAAGAAAAGTATTACCTTTTATACCTGGTATACCAAGGATCAGTTCAAGTGGGATCAGGTATATGCTGCCTGGCAAAAGAAGCATCCCGATATTGAAGTGAATTATGTGGGCTTGTCCGAAAAAGGCGATACCGAGGAATATATCAAAAAGCTTGATCTGGCCGCCGGGTCGGGTGAAAATATGGATATCATTATGGTGAATAATTCACTCACGTATGCCCAGCGTGTTGATATGGGAATGTTCGCTCCGCTGACTGATCTGATCGACTTTAAATATGATGACGAATACCTGGCGGATTTTGCGGTAGATGATGTGCGTTATGCGCTGCCAGGCAAGCGGTCGATTATCTATGTACTGCTGAACAAGGACCGTTTGGACAAAGCAGGGCTGAAAGTACCTCAGGACTGGACATGGGATGAATTCCGCGAGTATGCCAAAAAGCTGACTGCGCCGGATGGTAGCTACCATGGAGTATATTTCCATACATGGGCTTCCCAGACGCTGCTAAAACTGTTCAATCAGCCGGAGAATAATAGCTACCTCAAAGCCGATGGAACGTCCAATATGGATGATCCCAATCTGCGCGCTTCCTTCCAGCTGCGTTATGATGCCGAACATACCGATCATTCGGCCGTACCGTATAGCGATGCCATTTCCCAGAAACTGAATTATCGTGACCAATTCCTGAGCGGCTCTGCCAGTATGCTGGTTATGGGCAGCTGGATGAATTCCACGATTGCAGGAACAGCCGAGTCGGCTCCTGACTTCAAGGTAGCGGTAGCTCCATATCCCAAAAACAAGGCCGATGACAAAACCATTTATACGAGTAATGATTATGACTACTACGGTATCGGCGCCGGATCGGACAAGCAGGACCTGTCCTACCAATTTATTCGCTGGATGACTACCGAGGGTATTCAGGCTCAGGGAACCGATATTTCTTCCTGGAAACAAGCGGATGTGAGCAAAGCGCTCGAAAGTATCGTTAACAATGGTACGCATCCGGAGAATGTCGATCTGCCATCACTGACACATACTTTTGAAGTGAGCAAAGGCATTAACAAGCCGCCTGCCGTACCGTATCTGTCCGAGATCGAATCGGAGGTTAATGCAGAGTTTGAGAAGTACATTTTGCAAAAACAGGATCTCGATACGACAATCACCAATGCCGGAACAATTGTGCAGCAGATTATAGACGCCAATAAGAGCTAGATGAATTCATGATTGCAGCAGTATTTGCCGTATTCGATACACACTATTACTGAAATGAGGCGGACCGTATGAAACGATGGCGCAGCATCCTGCCTACTTCACTCCGTGGGAAGCTCATCGTCTCTGCGGTCTGTTGTCTGCTGCTTACGATTGGAGCAGGCACTCTATTATCCAGCTGGATGACCAAAGGCATGATGAAAGAAACCGTCGAGCAAAATGCCGGCGATTCGCTGGATGCCGCCAATCTGTATTTAACCGATCAGATCAATCGGCTGATCTACATCTCCAATTATCTATATCTGGATAATGAGCTGAATCTGTCGCTGAAATACCAGCAGAGTGGTTTCTATGTCGGACAGACACGGGCTTCGGATATTATGCGCAAGCTGGACAATCTATCCTATGCCGGTGAGCGGGTATATATCTCGGTCTGGAACGGCGATGGAACGATGATGTACAGCAATTTTCAGTCGGATCAATATCAGGTTAAAGGGCTCGATATGAGCAGCCTTGTTCATAGTGAACAATTTACACCCGGCGGACGGCTGAATTTCTGGCTGCATCCGTCCTATTTGCAAATGACCGATCAGAGTAAACCTGCCTATATGCTGTCGGTCGCCCGCAGTCTGCGTCTGCTATCCGGTCAGGTATATGGCTATGTGGTTGTCAGTATGGATGAACAGCGACTCAGAGAAGTGCTGAATCAATACCGTTCCACGATACAAATGATGGTAGTAGGACCTGACAACAAGATTATCTCTCATCCCGATGAGACGAAAATTGGACAGCCATTTGACAAAAGTTCGCTGGCAGACAGGGATATGCTGGAAGTGGAGCGGAACATGTCCGTTTCCGGTTGGCGTCTGGAAGGGCTGGTACCCTACGGAGTGGCTGCACAGAAGATTAACCGGATCTACCAGGTGACCTCCACCGTGCAAATGGTTGTAGTGCTGCTGTTTTTGCTGCTGTTGATGTTGGGTATTGCCCGCATGACCAAACCAATCGCCAAGCTGGCCCGGGTCGTTCGCAAGATTGACAACAATCATCTGCATATTCGCTCCGGCATACGAGGAGACGATGAAGCCGGATTGCTGGGGCAGTCGCTTGACGAAATGCTGGATCGGGTGGAACGTATGATTGTTCAGGTGAAGCAGGAGCAGGGCGAACGGCGCAGGGCGGAACTCGAGATGCTGCAGGCACAGATCAATCCGCATTTTCTGTTCAACATTCTGGGAGCTATTCGAATGGATCTGCTGCTTCAGGGCTCAGAGGAAGCTGCCCGGCTGCTTGGCTCGCTGTCTTCGCTGCTGCGGATGACAGTGAATCGTGGCAATGAAATGATTACACTGCGAGAAGAACTGGAGACGGTACAGCACTACATATGTCTGGTTGATTTCCAGCGGGAGGTCCGGGTGCATCTGGACTTGGAATTGGAACCGGCTGTCATGGAAAAGCTGCTGCCAAGATTTATAATTCAGCCGCTTGTTGAGAACGCTTACCAGCATGGATTATCCAAGTATGGAGGAATCCTCTGGATACAAGGCTGGATCGAACAGGATTGCCTGTGGCTCAGTATTCGCGACAGTGGAGAAGGCATGACTATGGAACGTCTGCATCAGGTACGTCAGCAGATCATTAAGCTTGCCGACGAGGATAATACGGATGGAAATAAAAGTATTACTTATGAAGAGAAGCCAACCGGTAAAGAGATCACACAGCATATGTCCGCAGAGTCAACATCTGCAAGCACAGGAGCGTCAGCTTCAGATACATCCTCCAGTCTACCCGGTGTATCAGGAATTGGACTACGCAATGTCATTCGCCGTTTGTACATGATTTATGGAGCAGACGTAGAGGTTCGCATAGACAGCCATCCTGGAGAAGGTACAGAGATTGTGCTTGGACTGCCTTTGAATACAGGAAATCGCCGTAGTGGTGATGTCTCCATGACCAATAATGTGTTTGAATGATCGTACGATATCCTATTTTCCTGAACATTGAAAATAGATTGCGCAGCCACGCCGATGATGAAAGAGATCGCCGGAATATCAGAACGCAGGAGGGTGAGTGAAATGCACACTATCATTTTGGTGGACGATAATATGCCTGTACTCAACTATCTCTCCCATTCGATTCACTGGGAACAGCTCGGCTTGTTGTTGAAAGGAAGTTTCAGCAGTTCCGAGGAAGCGCTTACTTATGTGGAAGAACATCCGGTAGATATACTGGTTACCGATATCGGTATGCCGGGTATGAACGGTATTGAACTGATTCAGCGTATTCAGACCATGTTACCCCGTCTGCAGTCGGTGATCATTTCCTGTCATGGCGAATTCCTGTATGCCCAGCAGGCGGTTAAACTCGGTGTACGAGATTATCTGCTCAAGGAAAATCTGACTGCGGAACAGCTGATCTCTGTGCTCCAGGGGATATGCCAGCGGCTGGATGAGGAACAACAGGAATCACAGGAACGTCAGCGCTTGCAGGAAGAGCATCGTCGTCATCGCCTTCTGCTAAAGCGCAAATTTACGAACGAGTTATTGTCCGGCAGTGCGAAGGATGAGCGTTATGGTATTCAGCGGCTGCAGCATTTTGGATTGGATGTGCAGGGCAGTCAGCTGCTGCCTGTCTATTACAGTGTAACTGCCAATGCAGAGCGCAAACAGTGTTTTCATGATATGGATCTGTTTGCATTTACCGTGGAAAATATTGTGGAAGAAGTAGCCGAGAGTTCCGGTATGGCTATTCATCTGAGCAAAAGCACTAACGAAGGCTATATCTGGTTCGCACTACCACAGCATTTCGCCCTGGAGCAGGAAAACAGTATGCAGGATGTCATGTACCGAATTATTCACAGTGTACGCAAATTTGCCAAAGCACAGATTGTAGTGGTAGCAGGCAGTCCGACTCCACATTTTCTGCAGGCAGTACGGCAGGTCATTCAGCTACAGGATCAGTGCGAGCGTTATTTTTATTTGCCTCCCTCGGTGATCTATCGCTTTCCGGTAACGGTGGCATTTGAGCAGGAAAGTGAATTGTTTGCCGACTATGCGGCGGCTGCGGAAGCACTGGCAGATGCGCTGCGCTCCGATGAGCAGATGGACAGCTGGATTCACCAGTGGATACAGAAAATAGCCAGGGAGCATTATCATCCGGAGACGGTAAAAACATTTATGCTCAAGCTTGCGATTGACTGGCAACTCAAACAGCAGTAGCTGTACCAACAGCCATTTGCCGTACCGATCGAGCAGCTGCATCGTCAGATGGCGGCGATCCGTCACCAGTGTGAACTGGAGGAATGGATGCATACTACATTTCGTGCACTGGCGGCGTTGTGTGCGGACTGGACCGGACAGCCGGGCTGTCGTCCGGAGATTCACGAAGCGCGTCAATATGTGGAACAGCATATGCATCGGCTCGTTCGGCTGGAAGAGGTAGCGGAAAATCTGCACCTGAATCCAAGCTATTTCAGCCGATTATTCAAGCGGGAGACCGGAGAGACTTTTATCGAATATGCGACACGCACCAAAATGCAGCGGGCCCGCGAATGGATTACTTCCGGTCACGGCACGGTTGAAGAAGTATCCCGGATGCTGGGTTATCAGTATAAAAGTTATTTCCTTAAGCTGTACAAATTGTATACAGGTCATACACCTGTCAAAAGCAAAGGAGAGAAGTTATGAATAGTGCTGCATCCGGAACAGCGTCATCTCCATGGAGCGATCATTTATAAAGAGTTTATTTTCAAAACTGATCCGCCAGCCGTATTGACGACTCTCTGCCAAAATGGACTATAATAGAACAGACGTAAGAAGGTTAACGACGACGAGCCGGGCACATTGTGCCTGGTTTATCGCGTTTATGGATACAAATCATCAGCTGTCCTGCAGGCTAAAGAACAGCAGGTTGACAGAAAGGAGCAAGATCATATGAACAAAGAAGAGCATCAGGAATGGGTTCAGCAGACAGAAGCATTGCTGCGGCAGGAGAGATTAAGCCCCGAAGATGCAGAAGCTGTACAGAAGCTGCTCGATATTGTAAATGAACTGACCGCCGAGAACAAGCGTCTGCGTACAGCGCTTGTTAAAGCCAATTCCAATAAACCCCGTATGTCCAGCCGTCTCAAAGACGCATTGTACGAATAAAGGTGGTATGTCTGATTTGCGTACCCTCACTGACAGACATAGAGAACCGTACAAAGTTATGTTAGAATAAATCTGCATTTCCGTTATAATCGGATAGGCATCACTATTTGGCAGCAATCGAGCCGAGAGGAGAACAGACGAGATGAGCGGTTATCAGACAGATTCAACCTACACAGAAAACACCGCAGCAGCCAGTCGGAGCGGCTATATCAGCCCCAAGGCAGCAGCTTATCTGGCAAGCAAACGCACACAGGGATTATCGCTGGAACGCATTGTGTTCCTGGGTAGAACTTTCGAGGAATACATGTCCATTCTTGGACTGGAAGAAGATCGACTACAAGGACAACGCATTTTGGACTGCCCGGCAGGTGCATGCTCTTTTGCAGCCGAAGCTTCGCAGTACGGAGCAGACGTTACCGCTGTTGATCTGGCGTACCATTTTGGTAATGAAGAATTGTATAACAAAGGTCAGCAGGATATCGGGCATATGATTCAGGCTATAACAGAAGCCAGTGATCAGTACGACTGGTCTACACTGGGCAGTATTCAGGAACTGGAGAAGCTGCGCATCCGGGCGCTAGAGCAAAGCACACAGGATCGCAAGCTGCATCCCAAACGATACATACCGGCAGTACTGCCGGATCTGCCATTTGCTAATGAGACCTTTGATCTGACCGTGTCTGCACACTTTTTGTTTTTGTATGCGGATCGTCTGGACGAAGAATTCCATATCCGTTGTCTGCAGGAGCTGATGCGGGTGACCCGTACCGAAATCCGGATTTTTCCGCTGGTCAATCTGCAGAGTGAACGGGTTGCTTTTGTGGAAAAAGCCGTTGCAGCAGCAGGCCAGGGCAGCTGGGAGATGCAGGAGATTGCTACGGATTACACATTTCAAAAGGGTGCTAACACGCTGCTTGTCTTGAAGCGTGTATAATATAGAACAGCTGTTTAGACCATTCAGGAAAAGAGAGTGAATATTCATTATGACGATTAATTGTGATATCGCGATACTGGGCGGAGGAACCGGTGGCTATGTAGCTGCGATCCGCGCGGCTCAACTGGGCAAGGATGTAGTCATTATCGAGCAGGATAAACTGGGCGGTACCTGTCTGCATCGCGGCTGTATTCCAAGCAAAAGCCTGCTGCGTAGCGCCGAAGTATACGCACTGATGCAAGACAGCGAACAGTATGGAGTAGCAGCAGAACAGGTCTCGCTGCAATTTGACCGTGTACAGTCCCGCAAACAGGGAATCGTAGATCAGCTGCACAAGGGTGTAGAGTATCTGATGCGCAAAAATAAAATCCGGGTAGTACAGGGGCAGGGACGCGTAATCGGTCCTTCGATTTTCTCCCCGCAGAGCGGCGCGGTAGCCGTAGAGCTGGAAGACGGGGAGATGGAGACCGTCGTATCGAAAAATCTGATTATTGCTACAGGTTCTCGTCCGCGTTCACTACCGGGTCTTGAAGCGGATGGACAGCTTATTCTGAGCAGCGACCATGCTCTGCAAATGGATCAGCTGCCAGCTTCCATACTGATCGTTGGCGGCGGCGTAATCGGTATGGAATGGGCTTCGATGCTGAATGATTTTGGCGTACAGGTTACAGTGGTGGAAGCAGCATCGCAGATTCTGCCGCTGGAAGATGAAGAAGTGTCACGCGAGCTGCGCAAACTGATGGAAAAGCGCGGGATTACCATTTACACAGGAGCCGCCCTGCAGCTGGATTCATATCAGCCGGGTGAACAGGAGTTCACGATTCAGATGGTGCACCAGGAACAGACAGTAGCAATTACGGCTTCCCGGATGCTGCTCTCGGTCGGACGTCAGGCCAATGTAGAGACGATTGGTCTTGCGAATACGGATATCCGGGTCGAGAATGGATTTATCCGGGTAAATGAAAATATGCAAACCAGCGAATCGCATATTTATGCAATTGGCGATGTGATCGGCGGTCTGCAACTGGCTCATGCTGCCAGTCATGAAGGGATCACCGCGGTCAATCATATTTGCGGACAGGAGACACATTATAATCCCGAGCAGGTATCCCGCTGCGTATATACTCGTCCCGAAGTGGCGAGCGTCGGTATTACGGAGAAAGAAGCAACTGCCCGCGGTGTCGATGTCAAAGTCGGCAAGTTTCCTTTTCAGGCGATCGGCAAAGCGCTGGTATACGGGGAAAGTGATGGCTTTGTCAAAGTCGTGGCTGATCGTAATACCAATGATCTGCTCGGCGTACAGATCATCGGGCCACAGGCAACCGATCTGATCAGCGAAGCGGCTCTGGCTCAATTCCTTAATGCCACCCCATGGGAAATCGGACAAACTGTTCATGCGCATCCGACCCTCGCCGAGATTATGGGCGAAGCGATGCTGGCCGTGGATGGCAAAGCCATTGGCATGTAAAAGTGAATAATCATGAAGAGATGGACTTCCAATCGTCAGACTGGAGAAATCCATCTTTTCTTTTTGCTGCAGATGTGATTATAATAGGGTTAGGCTCAAGTCTTAGTACCAGGTTTTAAGACAAGCAGATATGAGCAGTATATGCATTTACAAAATGCTGTTCATGATGCACCGTACAGGAGGCGACAGAGGATACAGACGGACAGACGTTTTCGCTGTGAATTTGCGCAATGACTGTGCGGGCGTGTAACCTTTATAGTGTAGGTTGTACAATATTGTCATGCTGGTAACCAGCCAAGAGGGAGAACCTTGTTCTCTCCGTCATTTATGAAGGAGGTACCTGTAATGAAAGCAGAAGGTACTATTGACCAACAAACACGGCACGGGAAGCTCGGCTTGTCCGATGCCCAGGCTATTGAAATTTATCGATATATGATGATGGCGCGCAAGTTTGACGAGCGTTCTCTGCTCCTGCAGCGCGCCGGTAAAATTAATTTCCACGTTTCCGGGGTAGGCCAGGAAGCGGCTCAGGTCGGTGCAGCTTTTGCACTGGATCGGGAAAAGGATTATTTCCTGCCGTATTACCGTGACTACGGATTTGTGCTGTCTGTCGGCATGACTGCGCGCGATCTGATGCTGTCGGCATTTGCCAAAGCGGAAGATCCAAACAGCGGCGGACGTCAGATGCCAGGTCACTTTGGCAGCAAGCGCCTGCGTATTGTGACAGGCTCCAGTCCGGTAACGACGCAGGTTCCGCATGCTGTCGGCGTAGCACTGGCTGCAAAGATGAAAGGCGAGGAACTGGTATCATTCGTGACTTTTGGTGAAGGGTCCAGCAACCAGGGAGATTTCCATGAAGGCTGTAACTTTGCCGGCGTACATAAATTGCCGGTGATCATTATGTGTGAGAATAACCAGTATGCTATTTCCGTACCGATTCACAAGCAGCTCAGCGGCAAGATCAGCGATCGTGCACTGGGTTACGGCTTCCCGGGGATCCGGGTAGATGGTAATGATGTGCTGGAAGTCTATGCGGCTGTCAAAGAAGCACGCGAGCGTGCGATTAGAGGAGAAGGCCCAACGCTGATCGAAGCGATGGTCTATCGTCTGTCTCCGCATTCCACTTCGGATAATGATCTGGCTTACCGGACCAAGGAAGAAGTCGACGCCAACTGGGAAAAGGATGGCGTGCCAAAATACAAGCAGTACCTGATCGACTCCGGCATCTGGACCGAAGAGCAGGATCAACAGCTGCAAAAAGAATGTACCGAGATTATGAAAGAAGCGACGGAATATGCGGACACAGCTCCTTATCCGAGCGCGGATGACCTGCTGAAGCACGTATTTGCAGGGGACGGGGAGGATGTTCAGTAATGGCAATGATGGAATATATCGATGCGATTCGTCTGGCGATGAAAGAAGAAATGGCGCTGGACGAGAATGTGTTTGTACTCGGTGAAGATGTAGGCGTCAAAGGCGGCGTTTTTACAACAACCAAGGGACTGCAGGAAGTCTACGGAGAAGACCGGGTTATGGACACACCGCTGTCCGAATCCGCAATTGCAGGGGTAGCGATTGGTGCAGCCATGTACGGTATGAAGCCGATTGCCGAGATGCAGTATTCGGACTTTATGCTGCCGGCAACCAACCAGATTATTAGTGAAGCTGCCAAAATCCGCTATCGTTCCAATAATGACTGGACTTGCCCGATCGTTGTACGTGCGCCTATTGGCGGCGGTATCTTCGGCGGACTGTATCATTCCCAGTGCATGGAATCTGTGTTCTTCGGAACAGCGGGACTGAAAATTGTAGCTCCTTATTCGGCTTATGATGCCAAAGGACTGCTGAAAGCTGCTGTTCGTGATCCGGATCCTGTACTCTTTTTTGAGAATAAAAAATGCTATAAACTGATTAAGGGCGATGTGCCTGAAGACGATTATGTGGTACCTATCGGTAAAGCCAATCTGCTGCGTGAAGGCGATGATATTACCGTAATCAGCTACAGTCTGCCGCTGCATTTCATTATGCAGGCTGCCGAGGAACTGGAACAAGAAGGCATTACAAGT
Organism: Paenibacillus shenyangensis; assembly: GCF_000346635.1. NCBI lineage: Bacteria > Bacillati > Bacillota > Bacilli > Caryophanales > Paenibacillaceae > Paenibacillus > Paenibacillus shenyangensis. Next base: position 10,088 of record NZ_AOIG01000030.1, on the reverse strand, counting down.
CATGTACTGGATCTGCGTACGATTCAGCCGCTGGATCGCCAGGCGATTATTGATGCTGCACGCCGCACCGGCAAAGTACTGATCGTACATGAAGACAATCTGACCGGCGGTGTAGGCGGTGAAGTAGCTGCTATTATCGCGGAAGAGTGCCTGTTCGATCTGGATGCACCGATTCGTCGTCTGGCTGGCCCGGATTCACCGGCTATGCCAATCAACCCGCCGCAGGAAAAAGCGTATATGCTCAACAAGGATAAAGTGAAAGCAGCGATGCACGATCTGGCGCTTTTCTAGAATATAGTCTAATCCGATCTATCAAAATAGCTGCCGTCATTACCGGTTCTACCGGAACACGGCAGCTTTTAGGAGTGAATATCATGTCCCAAAAAGGAAATCCGACCGATGTGGTAATGCCGCAGCTCGCAGAGTCGCTGGTATCCGCTACCATCGCCAAATGGCTCAAACAGCCAGGGGAGACGGTTGAACAATATGAACCCATCTGTGAAGTAATCACGGATAAAGTCAATGCAGAGATTCCGTCCGTACTGGAAGGTGTAATGGGCGAACTGCTCGCTGTCGAAGGACAGGAAGTCGCAGTCGGCGAAGTGATCTGTCAGATCTACACTGAAGCGGGTTCTACAGAAAGTGCACCGTCTGCTCCAGCACAGACGCAGCCTGCTGTATCAGCTTCGGCTCCCGCATCAGCACCGCAGCGTCAATCCCAGCCAGCTGCCGGCGCATCTGGTGCCATGGCGGGCCGTTATTCACCAGCTGTACAATCCCTGGCTTCCGAGCATGGACTTAATCTGTCCCTGATTCAGGGTACAGGTGCAGGTGGTCGTATTACGCGCCGCGACGTACTGCAAGCACTGGAAAATGGCACAGCTCAAGCATCGGCACCAGCTGCTCAGCAGAATGCGCCATCTACTCCTGCTGCACAGTCATCCGCAAATGCTGCTTCGACTACGGACTATGCGGTTCGCAATTCCGGTATGCATCTGAGCGAGACACCGGCTATTCCCAAAATTGTACTGGAACAAGCCGAGACAGCACCAGCACGTGGCGAGCATCTAATCGATGTAACGCCGCTGCGTAACAGTATTGCTCGCAATATGCGCCAGAGCGTGTCCGAGATTCCTCATGCATGGACGATGATCGAAGTAGACGTAACTAATCTGGTCATGCTGCGCAACAAACTCAAAGAAGAATTCAAGCGCAGTGAAGGCATTACACTGACTTACCTGCCTTTCCTGATCAAAGCAGTTGTAAATGCGATCAAGGATTATCCGATTATGAACTCGGTCTGGGCAGTAGACAAAATTATCGTGAAGCGCGATATCAATGTCTCGCTGGCTGTCGGTACTGAAGACTCTGTAATGACACCGGTTATTCAGCGTGCCGATCAGAAGAATATCGCCGGTCTGGCACATGAGATTGAGGATCTCGCGCGTCGTACACGCGAAGGCAAGCTCAAGCTGGATGATATGCAGGGTGGTACATTCACCGTCAATAATACAGGTTCCTTTGGATCGGTATTATCGTATCCGATTATCAACTATCCGCAGGCAGCGATTCTGACTTTTGAATCGATTGTGAAACGTCCGGTAGTGATCAATGATATGATTGGTGTCCGGTCGATGGTGAATCTGTGTCTGTCACTGGATCATCGTATTCTGGATGGGGTTATCTGTGGACGATTCCTTCAACGTGTGAAAGACAATCTGGAAAGCTATAATCTGGAGACCAAGTTGTATTAAGCTCCGGTTTGCGTTACATTGAAATAAAGCAGGCAGCAGGTTGCTGCCTGCCCTTTTGAATGAAATGAACTTATGAATAGGCATAACAGGTAGGTAAAGGTTGACAAACGTAACGGTTTTGTCGACCTTTTGCTTATCTTCCGGGTAAAATCGGAATAGGTCTGAATCATCAGGGAAGGATGTGCTTTGTTGATGGGGAAATCAATTGAAGTATCCTATACGCCGCTGATGGAATATGCAGCAGCGTGGGACAAACAAAAGGAAATTGTACGCGGCATTGACGATGGGCAGCAGGGAGAACAGCTGCTGATGCTTCAGCATCCGCCTACGTATACGATTGGTTCACAGCGTCATCCCGAGCATCTGCTATGGAGTGAAGAAGAACTGAGAGCGCGTGGTATTGCATTGTTTCAGATTGACCGCGGAGGAGATATTACATATCACGGGCCGGGACAGCTGGTCGGTTATCCGATTCTGCTGCTGGATGCGGCCAAAGGCATCGATCCGCATCGGTATTTGCGTACATTGGAGCAGGTTATTATCGATTATCTGGCAGATCAGGGCATCGTCGCTGGACGCAAAGAAGAATACACAGGCGTATGGATCGGTGATCTCAAGATCGCTGCCATTGGTATCAAGTTCAATAAATGCCGCAGCCGCAAAGGATTTATCACGAGTCATGGATTTGCTTTTAATATCGCTTCGGGCATTCAGCAGGCAGGGTTCACGGGGATTATTCCATGCGGAATCGAGCAGTACGGAGTGACTTCACTGGAGGATATTACCGGCCGCTCGTATACAGTGGAGCAGGTGGCACAGGATATTGTGCCGCATTTTATGCGTCATTTTGAGTATGAGCAGCCGGAGCATGAAGTGATCTTACAGAAGCGGCTGAATGATTGAGAACAGCACCGATCCGACAATAGCGATCAACATCACATAAATAAAAATACGAAACCATTTTTTCTGTTGCATTTTTCATGACTCCTTTGTCTATCCCTCGGCAGACGGTCAGGGATCGGTAAAATAAATAATCTTTTTTATCATACCGATTGAACGTACGTTTTGCAAAGCCTCGGAACAGATAATCATAAGGATCACGTGAAATTAATGTGACAACCATCCAAAGGAGCGAATCATTGTGGTATCCGAAAGCAGATTAATTGAAGAATTTATGGAACTTGTACAAATTGACAGTGAGACCAAACAAGAGCGTATTATTGCGGATCGTCTGACCGAGAAGCTGCTTGCACTGGGCTTTACAGTAATCGAGGATGAATCGTCCCTGCGTACTGGACATGGAGCAGGTAATCTGATTGCGACATTGCCATCGAATACGGATACACCGATCCCGAAGATTTTCTTTACTTCCCATATGGATACGGTGAAGCCGGGTAATGGCATCAAGCCGGTAATGGATAATGAAGGATGGATTACAAGCGAAGGTGATACCATTCTGGGAGCAGATGACAAAGCAGGCGTAGCCGCCCTGTTCGAGATGATTCGCGTCTTGCAGGAACAGAATATTCCGCATGGACAGATTCAGCTGGTGATTACAGCAGGTGAGGAATCCGGACTGATGGGCGCACGTGCGATGGACCCAGGTCTACTGGATGCGGACTTTGGCTATGCGCTGGATTCCAATGGAGCTGTTGGGACGATTGCTGTCGCTGCACCCACACAGGCACGTGTAGTGATGGAGATCTACGGTAAGTCTGCTCATGCAGGTGTGAATCCTGAAGATGGAATCAGTGCTATTCAGGTAGCCGGTAAAGCGATTTCCCGTATGAAACTGGGCCGGATCGATCATGAGACAACTGCCAATATCGGCAAATTTGAAGGTGGCGGCGCGACCAATGTAGTATGCGATTATGCCCGACTCGAAGCGGAAGCACGTAGCCTTGTACACGAGAAGGTAGAAGTGCAGCTGGCAGCGATGAAGGAATCGCTGGAGAATACATGTGCTGACTTTGGTGCGACTGCCAAGTTCCAGAGTGTAATTGTCTATCCGGGATTCAAATTTACGGAAGAAGATGCGGTTGTTCAGCTGGCGCAGCGTGCTGCAGCCAATCTGGGATTGCCCAATGATATTTTCCATACTGGTGGCGGCAGTGATGCCAATATTTTCAATGGTATGGGTGTACCAACAGCCAATCTGGCAGTAGGATACGAAGAGATTCATACGACCAGCGAGCGTATTCATCGGAATGAACTGATCAATGCAGCCCGTCTGGTGATCGAAATTGTAAAGGAAACAGCGCGTCAATAATTTCTGTTCGTTACGAGCAGTAGTTTTTCATTATGAAGTGATTTATTTGATCTATCTGATCTATTTTTTTAGAACTTGTCTGCGTCTAGTCGTTGATGTTCTTCAGATTCGACAAGATTTCAGTACAGATCCAATAGTAAAATCAAGAAGGAATTATCATCGATCTGTCTAAAAAAGCATAAACATGTGTAAAGAGTAAGAGTTGCATCTTTTATCATTTCTACCCGACTGCAATCAACCTTATCGAAACGGCCTGTTGGTACAGGCATCATCGCTATCGACAGTCCGTTTACTTTTACCAATGCCATGGAGGGAACATAATGACTCAAAATAAAAATAAACAACTGGATGAGATTACATTATCTACGGAATCCATTTACAAAGGCAAAATCATCTCCGTACAGGTCGATACGGTAAAGCTGCCCAACGGCGAGGAAAGCAAGCGTGAAGTGGTTCGCCACTCCGGTGCAGTCGCTGTACTGGCTATTCACAATGATCGCATGATTGTGGTAGAACAGTTCCGTCAGCCGCTGGGACGCACTCAGGTAGAGATTCCTGCAGGCAAGCTCGACCCGGGTGAGAAGCCGGAAGATGCGATTAATCGTGAACTGAAGGAAGAGACCGGCTATACCGCGAAAAGCATGAAGCTGCTGTTTTCCTTCTATACTTCGCCAGGTTTTGCCGATGAGATTATTCATCTCTATCTGGCAGATGAATTAACAGCAGGGGATGCCGAGCTGGATGAAGATGAATTCCTGGAAGTCACCGAGATTACGCTGGAAGAAGCATTTGCCCAGATCCGTGAAGGACGCATGAGCGATGCCAAGACCATTATGGCTGTGCAGGCTTGGCAGCTGCTGAAATTGGGAGCCCAGCCGGGACAATGAGTTCTTTGCAGCGTGTATACGCCGATCTCCATATCCATATCGGGCGAAGTGAGGACGGACAGCCGGTCAAGATCAGCGGCAGCCGTAACCTGACTTTTGCCAATATTGCCAAAGAATCTTCCCAGCGTAAAGGAATTGGATTGGTCGGTATTATTGATTGTCATTCACCAGGTGTACAGCAGGATATCCGCAATTATATGGCTTCCGGCGAGATGGTGGAATCTTCCGGCGGAGGAATTGTATACGGAGATACGACGATTCTGCTCGGATCGGAGATCGAGATTCGGGAGCCGGGATATCAGGAAGCACATGTGCTTGTCTATTTCCGCGATCTGGAGCGAATGAGTGATTTTAGCCAGTGGATGGGCGGCTATATGAAAAATCTGCAGCTCAGCTCTCAGCGTCTCTACGTCTCATACCGGGAGCTGCAGCATCAGGTCAAGCAGCGGGACGGACTGTTTATCCCTGCCCATATGTTCACTCCGTATAAAGGCATCTATGGCAGTGTAACGCCAAGGATGAGCGATGTGCTGGATATGGACAGCATCGATGGAGGGGAGCTGGGTCTGAGTGCAGACACGACAATGGCCGGTTATCTCAGCGAGCTGGATCGCTACCCGCTGTTGACCAACTCGGATGCCCATTCACTCGGCAAGATTGGTCGCGAATACAATGTATTCCGGATGCAGGAAGCGAATTTCGATGAGTTCCGTAATGTGCTCCAGGGCTTCGAAGGACGGGGAATCGAAGCCAATTACGGCCTGGACCCGAGACTGGGCAAATATCATCGTACCTACTGTACCAACTGTGAGCATATTATTCATGAAGCGGAGCCGGCACTGGAACGCTGCCCTTATTGCGGCAGTACTCGCCTAACGATCGGTGTGCTGGATCGGATTCTCGGTATTGCCGATCGTACAGAGCCGCAGCCGCCATCAAATCGCCCGCCATATCGTTATCAGGTACCCTTGGCGTTTATTCCCGGTCTGGGCCCTGCCAAAATGAATAGACTGCTGGAAGCATTCGGTACAGAGATGAGTATTTTGCATAATACATCCCGTGAAGAACTGGATGCTGTAGTAGGAGCCGAGATTGCTGCTTATATCGAGCTTGCACGCACCGGACAACTGACGCTTAGCGCCGGAGGTGGAGGAACCTACGGCAAGGTAGTCACCGGATAATAAGTATATAAACAAGCAAAAGAAATGCCGCAGCATCTGCCATTTGTTCGCAGAGACGCTGCGGCATTGCCTTTTTGTATAGGGTGTAATGTCGATAGCTGTAGTCCGGCAATCAACATCGTACATTCTCCGGCACAGCAGGAAATTAAGCCGATTTTGCCCGGAGGCAACATCACTGTACAAGTACACTAAAAAGTTTGACTTTGTCTTGGAACTCACCCTATAATAATTGGAGTGAGCATTTAAGCGATGCAGTGATTTCCACAGGGGGAGGGCAAAAATGGAAGCACGGATCGATAAAATTAAACATCAGTTACAATCCAAAGGTTACAAATTAACACCCCAGCGGGAAGCCACTGTCCGAGTGCTCCTTGAGAACGAAGAAGACCATCTGAGTGCCGAGGACGTATTCATGCTGGTGAAGCAAAAGGCTCCCGAAATCGGTCTGGCCACCGTTTACCGTACCCTCGAGCTTCTGAGTGAACTGCATGTCGTGGAGAAAATCAACTTCGGCGACGGTGTCGCACGGTATGACCTGCGTACCGATACAAGCAAGCATCATCATCATCATCTGATTTGCGTGCAATGCGGAAGTATGGACGAGATCCGCGAAGACTGGTTGGGACCGCTCGAGGAGAGACTGGATAAGGAATTTGATTTCTCGGTTCTGGACCACCGACTCGATTTTTATGGGGTATGTTATCGCTGCAAGGACAAAGAGCAGCAGGATGGCAACCAGAATAATCCCGAATAATGAATTGAATAACTGAATTGGATACCAGAGACTCTCGCCCGATGTTTGGCTGTTCGGGAGAGAGTCTTTTTGCGTAACCGTCTAGCTTCTGACAGACGATATCATCAAATGACTGCAAAGGAGGCTGATTTCCAGTGAGTGATTATTTGGAGCGATTTATCCGTTATCTGACCGAAGAGAAGGGACTGTCCCGGAATACGCTGGAATCGTACCAGCGGGACCTGAATCAGTTTCTGGAGTTCGCCGGACAGCGTCATCTGACAGAACCGGATCAGATCCGCAAAACACATATTGCCCTGTTCCTGGGAGAAATGCGCCAGATCGGCAGAGCGTCATCCACGATTACACGGATGACGGTTTCATTGCGTTCGTTTTGCCAGTACCTCGTTCGTGAAGGGGTTATTCAGCAGGACCCGTCTATACATATGGAAGCACCCAAAGCAGAGAAACGTCTGCCGCATGTCATGACCGTCGAAGAAATGGAGCGTCTACTGGATGCTCCCGAAGCCTATACATCGCAGGGAAGACGCGATCGTGCAATGCTGGAGCTGTTATACGCTACAGGCATCCGCGTATCCGAGCTGATCTCGGTCAATGTAGAGGATGTACGGCTCGACTTAAGATTCCTTCGCTGCGCAAGCAGTTCTGGCAAAGAACGGATCATTCCGATTACCGGTGTCACCGTCAAGCGTGTAGGTGAATATATAGAAGAAGGACGTCCGCAGCTTATCCGGAACCATCCGGAAGAACAGGCGCTCTTCGTGAATCAGCTCGGCACAAGGCTGACCCGCCAGGGCTTCTGGAAAATTATCAAAAAGTATGCCCGGGAAGCCGGAATTGAGACCGATATTACTCCACATACGCTGCGGCATTCCTTTGCTGCACATCTACTGGAAAATGGAGCCGATCTGCGTTCGGTACAGGAAATGCTCGGTCATGCCGACATCTCTACGACCCAGATTTATACTCAGGTATCCAGAAAGAATATGAAGGATGTGTATGAAGCTCATCATCCGCGTGCCAATGCGACCTGATTCATCTACCGAATAGGAGGCATGAGTCATGACAGGAATCGAACAACAGCGTTTTGAACGAATCTGCGTAATTATACTGGATAGTGTAGGTATTGGGGAACTGCCTGATGCCGGCAAATTTGGAGATAAAGGTGCCCACACGCTCGGACATATTATGGAGCAGGTGCCTGGAATACAGCTGCCTCATCTGCAGCGTCTGGGACTGGCCAATATCACGGATCTTCCGCCACTTGAAGCTGTAACCCAGACCCAGGGCTATTATGGCAAAATGATAGAAACTTCGGTTGGCAAGGATACGATGACCGGACACTGGGAACTGATGGGTCTGAATATCGGAACCGCGTTCAATACATACCCGAACGGGTTTCCGCAGGATCTGATCACACAGTTTGAGAAAAGAACCGGCCGTCGGGTACTTGGTAACAAGCCGGCTTCCGGTACGGATATACTGGATGAATACGGCGAAGAACAGATGAAAACGGGTTCATGGATTGTGTATACCTCAGCGGACAGTGTATTTCAGATTGCTGCCCATGAAGATATTATTCCATTGGAGGAGCTATACAGTGCCTGCCAGATTGCCCGTGAGTTGACGCTGGAGCCGGAACATTCGGTAGGTCGCGTCATCGCCCGTCCTTATAAGGGTGAGCCGGGACAGTTTGTCCGTACGCCGAATCGTCATGATTATGCAGTCAGTCCGCCGGAACCTACGGTGCTGAACGCACTGGAGAATGCAGGTCATGATGTAATTGCCGTAGGCAAAATCAACGATATTTTCACCGGTGAGGGTATTACCTCTTCCTATCCAACCAAAAGCAACGAACACGGCGTAGAGTTGACGCTGGAGCAGTTAAAGCAGGAATTCAAAGGTCTGCTGTTTACCAATCTGGTCGATTTTGATTCCTTGTATGGACATCGCCGCGATCCGCAAGGATATGCGCAGGCGCTGGAAGCGTTCGATCGTTCGCTGCCTGAACTGATGGAGCAGATCGGCGAGCGGGATTTGCTGATCATTACAGCCGATCATGGTAATGATCCTGTTCATGCAGGCACCGATCATACCCGGGAGTATGTGCCACTGCTGATCTACAGTCCATCACTGACATCGCCTGGTAATTTGGGAGTCCGAGCAACATTCAGTGATCTCGGTGCGACAATTGCAGACAATTTCAGTGCAGGCAAGATTATGCATGGCGAGAGTTTTTTGAATCTTTTGAAATAAAAGATACAGGTTTGTTATTTGAAAGGGGAAATTAGCAAGATGACAACAATTAACCAGGAAATGATTAAAGAAGCAGCAGCTTATATTCGCAGTCAAAGTGATTTGACTCCGGAAGTGGGATTGATTCTCGGCTCCGGTCTGGGTGTACTCGCAGATCTGGTTGAAGAAGGCGTATCGATTGCTTATAACAGTATTCCGCATTTCCCGGTGTCTACGGTAGAAGGACATGATGGCGAACTGCTGCTGGGCAAAGTGCAAGGCCGTCCGGTCGTAATGATGAAAGGACGTTTCCACATGTACGAAGGCTATGGTCCGGAAGTGACAGCTTTCCCTGTACGTGTCATGAAGGAACTGGGTGTATCCAGCCTGCTCGTAACCAATGCAGCCGGCGGTGTAAATACAGCGTATGAGCCGGGTGATCTGATGGTATTAAGTGATCATCTGAACATGACCGGTCGTAATCCGCTGATCGGACCGAATGATTCCGCACTGGGTGTACGTTTCCCGGATATGTCCGAAGCCTATAGCCGTCGTCTGCGTCAGATTTTCAAAGATACAGCAGCACAGCAGGGTCTGAAAGTACAGGAAGGTGTCTATGCAGGACTGCTTGGTCCTACGTATGAGACGCCTGCAGAGATCGTAATGCTGCGTACGCTGGGCGCCGATGCTGTCGGAATGTCTACGGTATCCGAGACGATCGTAGCGCGTCATGCAGGTATTGAAGTACTAGGAATCTCCTGCATTACCAATATGGCAGCAGGTATCCTCGATCAGCCTCTCTCTCATGATGAAGTTATGGAGACTGCTGATCGTGTACGTGATCAGTTTCTGAAGCTGGTACTGGCTGTTATTCCACAAATGTAATAGTTGGCAAGGGCAGACGGGCAGAGCTTGTACAGATTACTCATTGGGTAACGCCATCTGAATCTTATGCTATCTAAAAGTATAAAAAGAGCCTGTGGATGATAAACTGTACCCTACAAGATG